>DATIJO010000027.1:0-1603 GCA_035478555.1 Chlamydiales bacterium | reverse complement strand
TTCAAGTGAAATTGAAAGAGGTCTCGAAATTTTTGGAAAAAATTCTAAATTGAAAAAAATCTTTGGAGAAGTCATAGTTTCCCGCCTAATTTGAGGCTATCCATGAGAAAAATTTGGATTATCTTGCTAAGCGTTTCTTTTCTCTATGCCGATTGGGACCCAGCCTATTGTCTGCCCGATTCTGATCAATCTCTTTTAGAAGATCCGATTTTTCAGAAATTGAAATGGGATATGAAACAATCTCTCGCAACGAGCTGGTGCTCTGCTGAAAAAGTAGATCTGATCATGGACCTTATCTATCTCACGCAACCTGAACTATGTGTAGAAATAGGGACCCTTACAGGATCGACAGCTCTACCCATCCTAACCGCCCTTCGTTATGCACAATCAGGAAATCTTGTTGCTATCGATGCATGGTCAAATGCAGTTGCCATTCAAAACATGGCGCCTGATGATCCTAATAGGCCCTGGTGGTCAACCATTAACATGACATGGGCTTACCAAACCTTTGAACAGGAACTGGAGACCCGCTCCTTATTTGCCTTTTGCAACATCCTCCGCACCACCTCTGAAAATGCTGTGTTTTTTGTTGGGGACAATATTGATTTTCTCCACTTGGATGGAGACTATTCAGAGAAAGGCTCTCTTAGGGATGTGGAACTTTATCTGCCTAAAGTAAAACCTGGAGGCTATATCCTCTTATCCAATGTATTTGTCATGGTGAATGGGAAGGCTCCAAAAATGAAGTCCTTTTCTAAGCTATTTGAAGAATGTGAAATGCTCTGTGAGATAGACCGTGACAATGCAGTCTTATTTAGGAAAAATTAGCTTTCTCTTGAGTGTCACTTTTGCCCTCTATGGCGACTGGGATCCTGAATACTGTTTGCCTAATTGTGATCTTTCTATTTTGGAAGATCCTATTTTTCAAGCGCTCAAAACCGATATGAAAGAGGTTGCCAAATATAAATGGGGCTCTGTGCATAAGGTGGATCTCCTCATGGATCTCATTTATCTTACAAAGCCTGAATTTTGCGTAGAGATTGGTGTCTTTAAAGGGGCTTCGGCTATACCGATAGCAACAGCTCTTCGCTACAACATGATGGGCAATCTACTAGCGATTGATGCATGGTCCAATGCCGTAGCCATTCAAAATATGGCGTATGATGACCCCTATAGACGTGGATGGTCTACTGTAGATTTGGAAGGCTCTTATCAAACTTTTATACAAGAACTAAGGTCTAGATCTTTGCTTACCCTTTGCGATGTTCTATGTACTAGCTCTGAAAATGCCATTTTATTTGTAGAGGACTCTATCGATTTTCTCCATCTGGACGGAGACCAATCGGAAAAAGGCTCGCTTCAAGATGTTGAGCTCTACCTCCCCAAGGTGAGATCGGGAGGTTTCATCCTCATATCTAATCTTTTTGTTACGGTAGGAGGGAAAGGGCTCAAAATGAAGGCCTTCGCAAAAATATTTGAACAATGTGAAATGCTCTGTGAGATGGAAAATGATGATGCAGTATTACTTAGAAAAAATTAGCTACTTTTTTCTCTTTTTTGCCTTGAGTGTATATGCCTTTCCTATGCGGGTTCCGATTGAGCT
>DATIJO010000026.1:0-8558 GCA_035478555.1 Chlamydiales bacterium | reverse complement strand
AGTCCACAGCAGGTGACCTTGACGATCTAAGCACGCTCTTTGTCATTCCTCCACTTGAAGTAAATGTCTTGCTAGATAAATAAATTTTTCTTTATCTTCCTCTACTTACGCCTGGAGTAGAAGGATGAGAATAGTTTGTTTGTTACTTGGATTTTCTGTTATTACAAGCCTCATAGCAAATGAGGAGGACAAGCATTTAGCTAAGTTCTATGAAGATAAAGCGCCTGTTCAAGAATGCACGCCTAAATGCGCTCCTTGCTGTCCCACTCCGCCTGAGCCAATCTGCAGTGTGAGCTATCTGCCAAATTATAATGATCTGCAATGCGATTCAGGATTTTTTATCTACGGAGATTTTCTCTACTGGATTGCAAATGAAGATAATCTTTCTCCTTGCATGACTGTGCAGGGGACAAATACTTCTATTCAACAGCCAGCAACTCCTACCACCACTACCGGTGGCGGAACTTCCATTGTACCAGCTTTCTTCTTCGACACTTTAAATTTAAAAAAGGTGAATCACTTAAATTCTAAATGGGATCCGGGTTTCAGGGCAGCGATAGGTTATAATTTTGAACATGATGGCTGGGATTTAGAGGTAAATTATACCTGGTATCATAACAAAAAGCATCGTACCTTTAGTGTGCCGGGTTTTCAAGTCGTAGAGATTGAAAATGGAGCTACAGCCAATCTTTTTCCTGGAAATGGACAGCTTGCTTTAGTTGATCCTTGGATCAATACATCCATTTATGATTTTCACCCTAATGTGGGTCCATTTCTATTTGAGAAGGTTAGCTCAATTTGGAAACTTCATTTTAACCAGTTAGATCTGGCCTTAGGAAAGAAGTTTTGGATCAGCCAATTTATGGCTATGCGCAGTTTTGTCGGAGCAAGGGGAGGATATTTTTCAACTAGGTTCACGAATGTGGCTTCCAGCTTCTCGGGGGCATTTTTCTATCATGTCAATAACTTCTCCGATCAATTTAAAGATAGGTATTGGGGAGTAGGACTCTTAGCCGGAATCCAACCTGAATGGCATTTCACTAGGAACTTTATTTTATTTTCAAATATTGATGGATCCCTTCTTTGGGGAAAATTTAAAGTGAATAAAAAAGAGGATTATACTTCTTTTGATATGTTTGGAGTGAATTCGGTAAATCACCATACAAACGCAAACAGCCGCTTTATGAAAATGCAAGCGGTATTTGATTTAGCTTTGGGCTTTCGATGGGAAGAGACCTGGTGTTACCGCATTCGCACTGCTCTAGATATTGGTTGGGAAAATCATATCTGGTTTGATGACAATCATAGATTCAAAACTGAGTCATCGAGCCCAAAAACGACACCTGGTGGGAGCATACCTTTTGGAAATGGTGTTCATGAAATTAAAATCCAAAGCTATGAAGAAGAACAAGGCAACTTAATGCTTGGAGGAGCTTTCATTCGCTTTAGGATAGATTTCTAAACAAATTACAAATGGCTAGAACATGAAAAAACTATTCACCTTTTTAGGAACTTTTATCATCTCTACTCTTGCAGCTGATCAGGCTTTCATTGCAAAAAATACAGCAAATGCCTGCGAGGAAATATGTGAAAAGCCCTGCAAGACAAAATGCTGCCCAACTCCGCCTGAGCCTATTTGCACGGAAAGTTATCTACCTAGCTACTATGATCTGCAATGCGACGCAGGTGTTTATCTTTATGGGGATTTTCTTTACTGGTTTGCAAATGAAGACAATCTTTCTCCTTGCATGACAGTACGGGGAAGTAACACTACTTTAGTAGAGACTGCTCCTACTACTGCAACTAGTTTTGCCTATTACACTTTGAGTTTAGTCGAAGTGAATCATTTGCATACGAAATGGGAACCGGGTTTTAGAGCAGCTCTTGGGTTTAATTTTAACTGCGATGGTTGGGATTTAGAGGCAAACTATACCTGGTTTCGTAATAGGAAACATCGCACTTTTAGCGTTCCAGGTTTTGGAATTCCAGCTGTGGATATTCCCTTTAGAATCGGTCAAAATGCCATTACTCCTGACCAAGGTCAATTAGCACTAGTAGATCCTTGGATCAACACCACGCTTTATGACCAATTTTTCCCCTATGGCACCTTCCTTTTTGATAAAGTCAGCAGCCAGTGGAATCTGCACTTTAATCAGGTGGACCTAGATCTAGGGAATAAGTTTTGGATAAAGAGATCTATGGCGATGCGCTGCTATGTTGGTGTAAGAGGTGCATGGATCACTACAAATTTTATCAATGTCGCTTCTAGCTTAACGAATGATGATTTTTACGTTCATAATACTTTTTCAGACAACTTTAGAAACCATATTTGGGGAGTGGGATTACTTGGGGGCATTCAACCAGAGTGGCACTTTTGTAGAAACTTTATTCTCTTTTCAAATTTAGATGGAGCGCTTCTTTGGGGAAAATTTAGAGTTCGTAAACAAGAGGATTATGCTTCTTTTGGTACATTTGGTTCACAATCCATTAACTATCATAACCACTCTTTTAGTAATTTTCTCAAACTTCAAGCAGTAATGGACCTAACATTGGGATTACGCTGGGAAAAGACCTGGTGTTATCGCGTGCGAACTTACTTAGACTTCGGGTGGGAAAACCATATTTGGTTTGATATTAATAACCGCTATAAATTGGCTGGATCCTCTGAGAGTTTTTTTAGTCAAAGTCCCCGTGTAGTAAGTGTCAATCCAAATACTGTTAAAGTACAAAGCTATGAAGAAGAACAGGGCAATTTAATGCTAGGCGGCGCCTTTGTGCGCTTTAGGATTGATTTCTAAAAGTTTCATTTAGAGCAAGGGGAGTTTACTTTCCCAAAAGCAAATTCCCAGAGCTCTTTCTGCTTTTCTTTTTTCTTCTCATCAAAAAGATGCAAATGCTCCTGGATAAAAGGGAAAGGCTTCACAGGTATTGTGATTCCTGCCTGATGAAGTAGCATTCCTGGATGATCTCTAAACGGATTAAAGAAGAACATAGGTTTTTGAAAGTAGAGAAAATCATAACCTATAGATGAGGTATCACCAATATAGATATCTACCATATTCAAAAGTGGGAATATGGGAGGAAATTCTGATAGCATAAGCAAATTCTCTTGTCTTACTTCAGGCATTGCTGCCCAGAATCTTCCAACATCCATCTCTTCTAAAAGAGGATGAGTCTTAAGTATCAGGTTAAAAGATTTCGGCAGAGACTCTATCAGATTTTTTACTTCCTTAAAGAAACTTGTCCCTCCTTCCTCATCATTCCAAGAAGGGGCATACAAAATAATCCTATTCTTGTTATTGAATCTTGGAACTAGTCCATCCAAAAACTTTTTATTTTTTAGATAGTAATCAAGTCGGTAGTTACCGGTAAAAAAATGAGGAGGTGTCTTAATGTTTTGCATCTTCAATCTCTCAACCATTTGCTCGCCATAAAGAAAACACAAATCTTGATGCTCTAAAGGTTTTAACATTGGTTTCAAATATCCCTTGTCGGAATTGCCATGAGGGATAAAACCAAAACGAACCTTGGGATTTACTTTCTTCAATAACTCCATCAGCTCCTTATCCCAAAAGGTGGACTGCAAAAGCAGATCATGCCTCTCTACCAATTTGAAGATTGAAAATTCCTCATAAGGAACATAAATTACTTCTACTTCTGGATAGTACTTCTCACAAAGCTCCACATTTCTCTCTTCAGTCAAATAAAGTGGAAGCATGTGTAGCGACGCAAAAGGCGCAAGATGATCTAGTAGCCTCGCATCTTTTCCAGTATTTAATAGTGCTGCTGTGAAGTTTTCCATAGTTGATTTGGTTTTTAGGAATTCAACGCAAAGGCGCAAAGACGCAAAGGGGAAAGGAACCGCAAAGAAAATCTCTTTCCACCCTGCTAATGCAGGTTGGAACAGATATTTTTTGACTTCTTGGAAGAAGCGCAAAGATTCGACCTATCTTTTTAGCGATCAAATTGTAGGGAATTCTTTTGTTCCTCTTCCATAAAGTAAAAAAATATCTGCCGTGGAGGCAGAAATTTTTGCTTTGCGGTTCCTTTCCTCTTTGCGTCTTTGCGCCTTTGCGTTGAATAAAGGCCATTTAAACTTCTTGGTTCACTAACCGTAACAACTCATCTTTTAGCATAGAGAAATCCTTGTTAGGATTAAAAGCATATCGATATGTTTCTTTTCTAATCTTCGTAAATTCGCTATCTCTTCTTAATCCATCATCAATGAATTTTAAAATGTTCTTTCCCTCATTGATAGGAATAGTGGTTCCGCACTTGTGAAGAAAGAGGCTTGGATCGCTCTGATCTCTTTCAAGAGGATTAAAGAAAAACATTGGCCTATCAAAAGCAAGGAAGTCATATCCGATTGAGGATAGATCACCAAGATAGATATCGGATCTTGCAAGTAGCGGATAGATAGGTGGGTATTCCGTTAAGAATACAACGTTTGGAGTAGTCTCATATTTCCCGATGATATGATAGACCTTGCCGATCGATTCATGGCCAAGCCAAGGATGAAGTTTGATAATGAGATTGTATTTTTTGGGAAGCTCTTCTAACACAAATGTGTAGGCATTGTAGATAGAAGTGCTGTTCTCAAAATCATCCCAGGTTGGAGCATAGAGGATTGTTTTTTTCTTAGGATCAAGTTTAGAAAAGACCTCTTCAGTTGCTTGAGCATCAAAAAAAGTTTTGTGCTTGAGATAGTACTGGTAGCGAACATTTCCAATGATGACAAAGTCTTTTAGATCTTTAAAGACATCCAGTTTTTTTAGCATATCGATCATGTGATCGCCGTAGAGAAGGCAGATATCCTGCAATGCATAATTTCTGACGATGCCCGAATAGTAACCTTTGTCGGAGTTGCCGTGGGGTGTGTGGATGCAGCGGATTTTTTTTCGGCTAGTTTTCTTTTCCGGCATGAGTTCGTAATCGATTAGTTTTTTTGGCCAAGGAAAACTGTGGATGATGATGTCATAGTGCTCTTTGACAAATTCGGTGGAGAGCTCTTCCGTATCGATCGATTCCGTTGGCATGGGTGGATAATACTTTTGGACAAGTTCGATATGGCTCTCTTCGCAGGCGACAAACTTTCCTCCTAATATTTCGGCAAGAGGAATGATGTGGTCCATGTGGTGAGAGCAGTTCAGACGGGAAATTGCTGCAATGACTGGGGGCATAGGGCTACATTATCAAAGGTATAATCATAGAGCTTCTTTCTATATGGGGTAAATAAGCTATCTTCTTTTCTTTTCTCTTCCATTAAGTGGAAAGAAAAATTTTTCTCTAAATGATGTCCGCAGGAGGACATTGGACTTTTTTTATCAGTTATGAAGAACATGGGCTTATTAAAAAAGAGAAAGTCATAGCCAATAGAAGAGTAATCGCCTATATAGGCATCGATCTTTTCCAAAAGAGGATAGACAGGCATAAAATCGGTCAGAAGAAGAATATTTTTTTTCGTTTCGTAAGGATAAAAGATTCTCTCAATCTCAAAGGGGTTTTTCATCCAGGTATTAGGATGGGGTTTGATAATGAGATTTACCGAATCGGGAAGAGTTTTTAATAAATAAGGAAAAAAATCTTTCCAAGAGGAGTTATTTTCGTAGTCTTCCCAAGTTGGGGCATAGAGGTAGGTAGGATTTTCAGAAGGAAGCGATGAAAGAAGTTTTTGAAGGATCTTTTCATAAAACCCTTTATTTTTCTGATAGTAGGTCAAGCGGTAATTGCCTACCGTAAAACTAGGAGAATGAACATTTTTTTGCTTAAGGATCACCTCCATCTTTTTCCCGTAGATTAAAATTTTTGGCTCATCCATAAGTGACCCAAATTGTCCTTATCGGAGTTGCCATGTGGGCACCAAATGGTTTTGATTTTTTTTCCAGACCTATCTTGAGCAAAACTAAAGAAGTTGTGAAAATGCTTTGCTGTAAAGGAATAGATAATGGCATCAAAATCCTGAAGTAGGGCATGCGTGACTTCAAGGGCATCGAAGTAAAGCGGCTTTACATCTGGGTAATGGGAAGAGGCCATTTCATAAATTGTTTCTTCTGTAGTGACAAAAGGGATTTTTAAAAGAGCCGAGAGCGGGGCCAAATGGTCCAAGTAATGAAAATCTTCGCCGTATAGGAATGTAGCATATCTCATGCTAGAACTTGTCCATTGGTTTCAAAAAAATAAACGCTCCCTTCCGTGGAGAGACAATCCTACTCCTTATAGAGTATGGGTGTCGGAAGTCATGCTACAACAGACAAGGGCAAACGTTGTTATCCCCTATTTTGAGAGATGGATGAGAAAATATCCCGATGTTTTTTCATTGGCAGCGGCGAATTTGGAAGAGGTAATTAAAGATTGGGAAGGCTTAGGTTACTATAGCAGGGTAAGAAATCTCCATCAGGGTGCAAAGGTTATAGTAGAAAAACATGGGGGGATCATTCCTTCTTCCAAAGAGGAGTTAGCTAAGATCAAGGGACTTGGACCTTACACCATTGGCGCGATCCTTGCCTTCGGCTTTCAAAGAAATGAGGCCTGTGTGGATGGGAATGTGATGAGGGTGCTCTCACGTTATTATGGAATTGAGGAAGATATCACAAAACCACTAGTAGTTAAGAAAATTTGGAAGCTTGCTGAAGGGGAAGTTCTGAATTCCACTTATCACATTTCCGAAGCGTTGATAGAACTTGGGGCAACACTTTGTCAAAAAAAGCCCTCCTGTCATGATTGTCCTTTAAAAGGCGGATGTATTGCTCATCAATTGGGCAAAGAAGAAGAAATCCCTTTTAAAGGAAAAAAAATGATCTATACCGATCTAATCCGCGGGGTTTTGATCTTAGAATATAATGGAGAATTCTTGGTCAAAAAAGGAGAAAAGGGAAAAATAATGGCGGATCTCTACGAATTTCCCTATTATGAATTCAAACAAAAGCCGAATGTATCACAGATGAAAAAGAGGATAGAAAAAGAGTTCTGCGAGGGACAATTTATAAAGGCATATTCTAAAAAAAATCAGTTCTTTACGAGATTTCGTTTGGATCTTTATCCCTTTCATTTTTCTTTTCCTCAAAAAAAGCAAATTCCCGGCTTTGAATGGTTAACAGCTAAAGAACTTTTAAAAAAACCGTTTTCTTCAGGACATCGTAAAATATGCTCTCTATTTTGCACTTAGAATCATCTCCCGGCTGGGGCGGGCAAGAGATCCGCATCCTTAAAGAGTCTGAAGGATTAATTGCGAGAGGGCACAAGGTGGTCCTTGCTCCGCAAAAAGGAGGAGGGCTTGCAAAGTATGCCTTAGAAAAAGGTCTTATCGTCTATGAGATCGATTATTCAAAAAAAAGACTTCTTCCCTGTCTTTGGGAAATCTATAGGATCTTAAAAAAAGAAAAGATCAATATTATCAATACCCATTCATCGATCGATTCCTGGTTTGGCGGGACTCTTGCGAGGTTGATGCGAATTCCCATTGTACGCACTAGGCATCTATCTACTGAGGTTCGCGTGGGGCTAAATAGCAGGCTTCTTTATCACCTTCTTACGGATTATGTGGTGACTACCTGCGAGGCTGTGATCCCAAAGCTTTCCTCTCAATCGGGGAAACCCCTTTCCTATTTTTCTTCAATTCCTACAGGCGTAGATGTTGAAAAAATTATAGTAAATCCTCAAGAGCAAGAAGCGTTCAGAACTTCCTTACAAGTCATGCCAAACGAGCTTTTGGTCGGGACTGCCTGCTTTATGCGATCATGGAAAGGGATTGAGGATTTTTTACAGGCTGCGTGTCTCTCTCGTGGCCTAGGTATTAAATGGGTGATCATAGGGGGAGGACATAGCGAAAGATATGTCCAAAGATCAAAGGAGTTATCCCTAGACGGAGTAGTCCATTTTACAGGTCATTTAGAAAACCCGATGCCTGCAATTGCTGCTTTAGATGTCTTTGTGCTTCTTAGCACTGCCCATGAAGGCGTTTCTCAATCCTCCCTTCAAGCGGCTTACCTAAAAAAACCATTGATCATGACCCCTACCGGAGGAAACTCTGAGGTATGTCTAGATCAGGTGACCGGAATCCAGGTACCAATCTTTTCTCCTCAGAAGGTGTTAGAAGCGGTCTTGACTATGAAAGAAAGTCCCGAGAAAAGAAAACAGTGGGGCGAGTCGGCTCATAAGCTTGTCTTGGAAAAATTTACACTTAACTCTATGCTGGATAGCATGGAAAAAATTTTTATAAATGTTGGTGGTTATGGAAGAAAATGAGTCCCTCCTATCTCTTTTGTATCTAGAAAAAGTAAAAGAATGGGCGCAAAAAAATAGGCTCCTTCTCTTCCTGATTTTTTCCTGCATTGCACTTACGCTTATTCTTCTTTATAAAGCAGCAAATAAACCTAAAGAAAATGCCCTGCTTGCGGAAAAGACCTATCAGCATTTCCTGAAGGAAAAAGATGAAAGCAGCATGAGAAAACTGATCGCTCTTGCTTTGAAGGATAAGACGGTTGCCCTTCTCTATGACCTGCCGATCTCCCTATATTTTCTAGAACACCATCAAATAGAAGAAGCTAAGCCTTTTATGG
>DATIJO010000025.1:0-1952 GCA_035478555.1 Chlamydiales bacterium | reverse complement strand
CTCCATTTAGATCGGTCAATTTTTTAGCGGGATTGGAGTTCTGAAATTTTCCTGTTGGAATTTCTTGAGTGATCGAAATCCTCGCATCAGGTTTCATACTATTTTTTTTCTGCTCCATCAATTGAAATCCCAAAGAAATAAAGGTATCGCCGTAACGAGCGTCAAATTGGTCTTGGCTAAACTGAAAGTTGACCCCGCCAGCATAATTAATGTCCAACCAGTCAGTGATCCCAAATGCCACGATCAAGTAGGGATTTTCATCTATGAAAGTTGGGGTGGATTTGGTGTGGGAATGGTTATTAAAAATCCCGTAGGTATCGATCACAAAATTATAGATCTCAATGTTCCCATACCCTTTAGGGGTATTGTGGCCTGATCCAGCAAGAATAGGCCCGGTATACCAAGGAAATTCGTCTGGCTCTTCCAATGCAGCAGATGAAATACCTCGCCCTCTACCCGAGAGGGATTGGCAGGTGATCAGGAAACAGAAAAGGATAATAGTTCGCATTGAAAACTATTTTATGTATTTTGGTATTAATGGGAAAATTTTTAGTGAGATAGGTTCAAGGAAAGATATCTTGAACCTCGAATAATATAAATTTCCCTGCTATAATTGAGATTTAAGGAGATTTTGCTATGAAAAAATATATTTTTCTTGGCCTTGCAGCCCTAATTCCTTTTGTTTACGCGGTAGGTGAAGAGAGCGCTCCTCTACCTAAAGAAGAAAGGACAGCCCAAGCAAGCCTTCCGCTTCCTATTAACCGTATCAATCAGCACATCAATGATATGCGCACCATGATACAGGAAATGGTGCAAAATAATTCGGATGTTCTCATGGAATATGACAATCTCGCAAAAACTCTGAAAAATGCCTATCTTGCAGAACACGCCATCAATGAAGGGGACGTCCATATCATCCTAGAAGCAGTGGGTTATGCTGCTGAAAAGCATAAAGGCCAGACAAAAAACCAAGCTCCTTATGTTCTTCACCCTATCCGTGTGGCAGAACATCTTCTCACCTTGGCCAATATCAATGAGAGGGATGTACTAGTAGCAGCCCTTCTTCATGATACTGTAGAAGACATGAAAACTACCTATCAAGATATCCAGAAAGTCTTTGGATCAACCGTAGAAGGATATGTCAAAGAGGTCACTGAAGATTTAGCGTTAAATGAAAAAGAAAGAAAAGATCAGATCATCGCCAACGCCTCAAAGAAATCTAAAGCTGCGATCCAGATCAAGCTAGCTGAAAGATATGACAATCTAAAAAGTTTGCAAGCAGCTGCACCTGTTGGCATGGACCAAAAGGCAATTGATGAATATTTCCAATCTTCTAAAGAATTGGTAGGTAAATTGCCCAATGCAAATGAAACCCTTAAAAAAGCTGTGAATGAAATCATTTCAGCGCATGCCAAGAAACAATAGCCTTTAAGAGGCCTTTGAGAGACCACCTCTTTCTTTTCTCTTTTCGGAGAGCCATTTCCTTGCGATAGCAATCAGCTCTTGGAGAAGTGGGTCGTTTTTAGGTTGAAGATGAGGAACCTCTAAATTGATTACCGTTTTTGGCTCTGGAACTAGGCGTTGCAGCTTAAGCGCCGCTGAAAAAGGGATCAATTCATCATAGTCCCCATTCATCACTAAAAATTCCCCATGCACATAAGGAAGATGCTTTTCCGGCTCTAGTGGAAGAAAGAGAATTTCCCCAACGCATCCTCGAAGTATTTTAATGAAAATATTGCCAGGAACACTATAGAAGAGTCGAAATAACCCCGCTCCACCAAAAGCAAGCACTCCTGGCCCTAAAGAGATCTTTTGTTTTTCTGCTAGATGATAGATAGCAGGAATGAACTGAGTTCCAAAACTAAATCCCATTAAACAGGGCGGCTCTCCATCAAACCAGCTTTGTTTTTGCACCCAATCAACAAGCGTAGTGATCTGACCCGGAACATCTA
>DATIJO010000024.1:0-3129 GCA_035478555.1 Chlamydiales bacterium | reverse complement strand
AAAAATGGGCTTAAAGGAAAGAAATAATATTCAATTGCAGACGGAGCACTATAAAACTATCTGGTGCTTCTATGCCATTGCCATGATCGGCTGTTGGCTGCTGACCGGCCACTTTGCCTTTGGCTATAGCGGACTCTTTGCCATCAATGATACAATCTCAGGCTTTCTTCTTATCATCTTTAGTTTTCTTTCCTTCTCTTATAAAAGGCTTTGGGCCCCCTGGGCCTGTGCAATAGTAGCGATCTGGATCCAGTTCGCTCCATTACTGTTCTGGACACACTCCGCAGTCATCTATGCAAACGATACCCTGACAGGTGCTCTCGCTCTTGCCTTAGCAATTTTAGTGCCTGGCATGCCAGGCAAACTTCCCGATTATGGCCCTTCGATCCCTCCCGGCTGGTCCTACAATCCCTCTTCTTGGCCGCAAAGAGTCCCTATCGTTATATTAGCAATGATCGGTTTGTTTATCTCCCGCTATCTATCTGCCTATCAGTTAGGATTTATTGATAGTGTTTGGGATCCTTTTTTTCCCAATGGAACTCTCGATGTGATTACCTCCACTATCTCTAAAGATTTCCCTGTATCCGATGCAGGCCTTGGCGCATTTGCATATACTTTAGAGGTGCTTCTAGCCCTGAAAGGAGATGAAAGAAGATGGAGGACTATGCCTTGGATGGCACTCCTATTTTGTATTCTTGTTGTCCCATTAAGCCTTGTCAGCATTATCTTGATCATCCTTCAGCCCGTAGCTGTTGGCCACTGGTGTACCCTCTGCCTTTTTACTGCCTTTTGCATGATGGTCATGATGGCATTTGCTATCGACGAGATGGTGGCTGTCCTACAGCTCTTGTCTCAAGGCAGAAAACAATTCTGGAGCCTATTCTGGAATGGAATAGAAACCATCGGCAGAGAAGATACCCGTACCCCTCTCATGGATGAATCCTGGAAAAAGATCTTCCCCGCTATGGCTTGGGGATTGAACGTTCCCATTAATCTTCTACTCTCAGCTCTTTTAGGTCTTTGGTTAATGGTCACACCTTGGATCTTCGACTTAAGCACCTTCCTTGCGGATGGCGACCATATCGTAGGCGCTCTTGTTATTGTCACCTCAGTGATCTCCATGGCGGAAGTAGTACGAAGAGCACGCCATCTCAACTTCATCTTTGGCGCCTATATCATCCTCTCCACAATCGACTACTTTTTCGAACCCGCTCACCTACTGTCAGTCTTTAATCATGTCGTAGTCGGCGGCTTCTTGATCCTTCTTAGTTTCCCTCGAGGAAAAATTTCAGAATCCTACGGCGCTTGGAATAGATTTGTTCGCTAGATTACCGGCTTTTTAATTCTTGTAAAACTTTGCAAAACATTTCCTCTGTCAATTTCCCCGTATTCACATTCTGGGGACTAGGATGGTAAGAGGCATAGAGAGTAGGTAGGCCTTGTAACTTATATTTTCCACCATGTTTGAAATGGAAGTGCGAAATATCCTCTCCCTCTGAACGGGCAAACTTCCTATAGGCATCAAAGGCAAGCCTACCTAGTGCAAGGACTGCCTTCAGATGTTTTAGTAGATAGAGCTCATTGTGAAGATACTGACTGCAATTGAGACACTCTTTAGGTGTTGGCTTATTTTGAGGAGGCGCGCATTTGACCGCCGCAGTAATGTAGCATCCCTTTAGCTTAAGGCCATCTCCTTTGTATTCAGAAAGAGGTTGGCTGGCCAAGCCCTCTTGATAAAGGGCATGATAAAGAAACCTCCCGGAATCATCTCCCGTGAAAATCCTTCCCGTCCGGTTGCCCCCGTGAGCTGCTGGAGCAAGACCTACGATCAAAAGCCAAGCATTTGGATCTCCAAATCCAGGGATCGGCCTTCTCCAATAGGGCTCATCTTTAAAAGCGGCTCTAGCAGGAACATGTTCCCTATATTGAACGAGCCTTGGGCATAATCTACAGTGGATGACTTTTTCTTCTAGAATGGGGAAAGACTTAAGCAACCTTGCGTCCTCTTTCATAGGCAACGTGCTTAATCTTATAGATTTCTCTTTTTGGAGTCACAGTACAATATTTGGATAGACCTTGAAGCTGGGAGTTGAAGAGGTTTTGAAATTTTAAAGCATCATGAATATTGCTCCATACGCCTGTACTGATCCAGTGGGAGGGGTCCTTTTCATCTTGCATCCATTCAATTTCTTGGCATCCCCAGTCCCTGGCATGCGTAAGTAGTTCTTCCTCAAGAAACTTCATTCCTTGTTCTTCTAAGCCTTTTTTAAAGTAATAGGTAGCGACAGCTCTATAAGCCATAATTATCCTTGCATGGGTATAACATTAATATAATTAAACTGAGAATTAATAATCTACCACCCGCTCACAGAGTTCGCTAGAGAGCACAGAGGGCACAGAGAAGAGAAAAATAATTCTTTCTCTTCCCTTTCCTTATCTCTGTGTACTCTGTGTCCTCTAGCGAACCCTGTGAGCAGGTGGTGAATATTTCCTAAAGAGTATTGGAAAATAATGCAGATAGCTTATAATAGAAGGATATCTTTCATTGGCAGAGTAAATGAACCGCTCTTTAACAAGAACCACCACCACAACGACGTCCCTGACGGGGCGCTCATCTTTTTGTTCTTGTTAGTTCATTTATAAACTTTGTCAAATTCAACTCTAGGAACTTATGTCTAAGTCAAATTCATCTATCATTATCGCAGGCCTTGCCCTATTTTCAATGTTCTTCGGGGCGGGCGACCTTCTATGGCCTCTTTTACTTGGAGGCAGCGCCGGAGACAAATCCTTTTATGCCCTGATCGGACTATTAGTCACAGGGGTAAGCCTTCCTCTTCTTGGGGTAATTGCTATGGTGCTTTTTAAAGGCGATACACAGGCCTTTTTTGGAAGAATAGGGAAAGTCCCCTGTTTTCTACTTCTTTTCATTATCCAGGCCATTTTAGGGCCATTGGGATCTCTTCCCCGCATTCTCACTTTAACCTATGCTAGCTTAACTTCCTATCTACCCTCTTTTGTAAACTTCGCTTATTTTAGCATCGGGTTTGCGTGCCTCATCTTTCTTATGTCTCTTAAAAAGAGCCGTATTGTCCAAATCCTAGGATCACTGCTCACACCTGCCCTACTTCT
>DATIJO010000023.1:0-21244 GCA_035478555.1 Chlamydiales bacterium | reverse complement strand
ACTGCCTGGCATGGAACATGTCCTGACAGTCTTACAGTAGATGAGCTAGGAGTCTTATGCGAGGAGGCATTAACATTTAGGGTGAACACCACCATGAATGCAGCCAAATATCTTGAATAATTTGAAAAAATATTTTTCATACCAAAACCTCCACTTTGTTAAGAATTTGTTAACAGGGGGAGATACTAAGCGGACAAAAAATTATTTTACAAACATTTTTTTCGAAATTTTTCTAAACGCAGTTTTGTGCCTCCAGCAATCAAATCATTCGTAGGGGTTAAAAAAACAGCCGGTGATTTACCGGCTGCTGCTTTTAGTATTAGTTCAGCTCAGTGTGTGCAAATACCTGAATAGCTTCCGCAATAAACTCAGGCAAACGAGGATGATATGCCTCATAGGCCTTGCGAAGCTCGCTATCCACGATAAATTGCCCATGGCCAGCATAGGATTCCTTTGTAGGAGTCCAAAAGTTTTTAAGCCATAAGTAGTGTCTTCGAATGACACTTTGTACTTCTTTTGCTGTGACTTTGAAGTTTTGTTCTAAGAAAGTTGTGAGGTCTTTACAGATCTTTTCAAACTCTTTTGAAAAGATCTCAAAATCTCCTTTAGACCATTTTTTTGCATTTTGCTTGCTTTCTTCAATATGAGCTTTTCCCTGCTCGCCAAAGCGTTCTATGATCTGTCTTTCATATTCCGCCTGCTTTTCTTTGCTAAAGCCAGAAAACATTTCTTTATCTTTCATTTTCTTAGTTCCTTTTAAGTGTTCGATTGTTTTGTCAATTGTCTTAAGCAGTCTTCTGGTCTGCTCTAAGTTCTTTTTGAGCACCTGACGGTGAGAACTTAAAGCTACCATTTTGTCGAAATCGCTTCTTCCAAGGACCCTTTGGATCTGCTTCAACTCAAACCCCAGCTCTCTAAAAAATAAGATTTGCTGGAGGAGAAGAAGCTGCTCTTCTTCGTAGTATCGATACCCATTGGACCCAAGATAGGCAGGCTTTAAAAGCCCAACCTCATCATACCAATGCAAAGTCCGAATACTGACCCCTGAAATTTCAGCTAATTTCTTTACTGTATAAGTCATTGACTATCTCCTTCAATATCCCTTTGATTTTAAAGGATTCCTTGAATATAGAGAATAACGTTACGTGAGGGTCAACTCACTTTCTGAAAAACCTAAAATTCCCTTTAAAAGTTTTATCAAGAAATAAATTTGCCGATACAGTAATGCACTGCAACTGAGTATTTTCCAAACATCTAGACTTCTTCACTCGAACCCTTTATCTTTTTCTATTACTAAAGGAGGATCCTATATGGCACATATCGAATATTCCAAAAAAGGCGATAGCCCTCTTCAAAGACTATTGGGGCATAATGAAGAAGTGCTAAAGAAATGGGATCACTTATTAGATACTTTTTATCAATTTTCAAGCTTTGACCCAGAACTTCAAGAAGAAGTAAGACGAGCCATTGCTTATCAGATCGGCTGTGCCCAATGCATGTCGTTTGGATGTCCTTCGCAAATCATTCAAGATCCTAAAACAAAAGCAGCGGTAGATTTTGCAAGAAAAATGGCCCAGACATCTCTTTCCATCCAAAGGGAAGACATTGAAAAACTTAAAAAATATTTCAGCGATAAGGAAATCGCTGAATTATGCGCCTTCGTAGCCTTTGGAACAGGATATGCAAGGTTTGGAGCCGCTTTATCCGTTGATGTCAAAACCTGATTGGCCAATATGAAAACTTCATTTGCAAGCGACAACTTCTCCCCAGTCCATCCTGAGATCATGGATGCCATTCAAAAAGCAAATGTTGGCCATGCGATAGCCTACGGTGATGATCCATGGACCAAGAAGATGCAAGAGGTCTTTAAAAAGGTCTTCGGTCCTAAGGCTGAAACCTTTCTTGTCTTCAATGGAACCGCTGCCAATGTTTGCGGAATCAAACATGTGCTATCTCCTTGGCAGGCGGTGATCTGTTCCTCGAATGCGCACATCTGGACGGATGAATGCGGCGCTCCTCAAGCAAATACGGGATGCTCTTTGTTGCCGATAGACACAGAAAACGGAAAAATTACTCCTGATCAATGTGAAAAGTTTCTACATGCCAAAGGCAATCCCCATCATACACAACCTGCTATGATTTCCATTACCCAGTCCACTGAATGGGGAACGGTGTATAGCTTAAAAGAAATGAAAAGCCTATCTGACTTTGCACATAAAAATGACCTTCTTTTTCATGTAGATGGTGCAAGGCTTTGCAATGCTGCAGCCCATCTAAATGTCTCACTAAAAGCTCTCACAACAGACGCAGGCGTTGATCTTCTCTCCTTTGGCGGAACAAAAAACGGACTTATGGGAGCGGAAGCTATCGTATTCTTAAAAGAGGGGCTTGCAGAGGATTTTCAATACGTTCAAAAGCAGCAGATGCAGCTTGCCTCCAAAATGAGATACGCAGCAGCGCAAATGATTGCCCTCCTTGAAGGAGATCTTTGGCTAAGGAATGCCCAGCATGCCAACAAGATGGCAAAGTTATTGGAGAGCCATCTCAAGCGCTCTTTTCCTAAACTTCCCATCCTCTATCCCGTTGAAGCCAATGCGCTCTTTGTAAAGCTTCCCTCTTTAGAGATCATGGAAAAATTACAGAAGAAGAGCTTTTTCTGGATCTGGGACAGCGAACAGGTCATTGCAAGGTGGATGACCTCTTGGGACACTGAAGCTCAGTTTATTGAGTCTTTCATCACAGAGCTAAAGAAAAGCCTTTGAGACTTTTCAGATATCTTACGCATTAAATAATTGGCGTATGACTGTTCCCCAATGGGGATCTTTTATTTGGTCTTCTCTGTAGTTTCCTGTGGTATATTCATCAATAATAGTACGCCAAAATGTAATTGCCGCGGTAGCTGTTGGAATCTGTCTAACTTGCCATGGCCCAGGAAATAGATCAAAGACAGCAAAAGCCATCACCCTTCCGTGACCTTGTTGACGATAGCAGGGAAGGATGTAGAATTCACCAATGTCTGAACGTCCATCTTCCATTTTTCGGATCACAAATCCCGCTGGCTTGCTCTTAATAAAATAATAAAAGCCGCTATTCGGAGCTCTCCAGTCTGCATCAATGGCAAATCTACCCTCGGGATCCGGTTCTTTCTTAGTAATTGCTGAAAACTCCGATTCATAGTCCTGTTCAAAGACTTCAAAAATATGAAAATTGTCATCAGTAATGGGTACTAGGCTCATAGCTGCGATATAACAAAAAAACCATTTAAATATACACATAGTGAAGAGTTTCATTTTTATCCCCGCTTAGGATTCTCCAAGTCATATAGATCCCAAGCTTTGAGAACTCAATACGGCCAAAGTAGCAGTCCCCTTGGCATAGATGGGGATCGATGGATTGAAGATGGCGCGGAGTGATGGGAGCAAGATGAGAGAGAAAAATGGGATGGTTTGGCCCATGGCGAAGATGTTCTAATCTGACCAAGCTGTCCTCAAAAAGAAACGTCCATCTGAGAGAGTTATGGAAGGCCATATCTTGCTCAACACCTTTTACCCATTTTCCTCGAACTATAAAGAGTAATACTCCTGGCTTTTCTTCTTTGACATTCACTTCTCCGATCGCCTCCTCCCCTGTATGCGTTCGGATGGTCATCTGCTGCACCTGGACAATCCTCTCCCAAAAAGACTGAAGAGAGAGGGCTGTTCGTTTTAGTTTGGAGTAGCTCAAATTTTTTGATTCTGGGTTTGGAAATAAATGCTTTTTTTCTTCATGTGGTAGATGCGCAAATCCTTTTTGTAAGAGGACTTTTAGCTCTTTGATTAAGGGAAAATTGGGATTCAACCTGTAGAGCTTCTTCTTGCCTTGAAAAACAGGATTGAGTATTCCTGCCTGTTCGAACTTTCTCAGTATGCTTTGAAGAGGAGTAAGGGCTATGCCGTAGGCCTTTTGGATTTGGCTTGCATAGCACTGTTCATTGACCAAAAGGAACAGCAAAATCCTTTCAGCGCTTTTGCTTCCGAATAGGGATTTTAACATAGATCTACCTAAATTTAGGGTGATAGAATATCACCTCAAATCAAAAAACCAACTAAATTTTGGTTGATGTTGGATTTTCTTCCTCTGGTTTCTCAGGAACCTAAAAACTATCCTGTTAGGCAAAAAACAAAGGAGATCCTATGAATTCAGCAGTCTTTCCCAAACTAGATGCAAAAGAAATAATAGTTCCGATTATAGGGTGCTCTCTACTCCTAATAGGAGCGTCCATTAGAATTCCCTTTTATCCAGTTCCTTTGACCTTGCACACATTTGCTCTATTTCTTATTGCGTTGACGCAGTCGCCAAAACAGGCCCTCTATTCAGTGAGCGGGTATTTGTTTCTACTAACCCTTGGAATCCAAGGAAATCCCTTCTGGTGGATGAGCAAATGTGGCGGATACCTATGGGCATTTCCAATTGCAGCATACGGGATGGCTGCAATGAGATCTAAAATAGGAAATTTCTTGAAGTTAGCTTTGGGAAGCGGATTTATTTTGCTTTGCGGCTTTGTATGGTTAATCCCTTTTGTGGGCCTAGCAGTTGCATGGAAGTACGGTCTCGTAGTCTTTATTCCCTCAGAGCTTGCTAAAATCATCGTAGTTCTTTCTTTGAAGAGGAGGTTCCTATGAGCCTCTCCGCCATCAGACAAGTAGTTATCTATACAGGACACCATGCCAATCCCCTACTCGGCCCATACGCGGAGAATGTTCGAAAAAGGATCGTGATGTTTGAAAATTTAAACCGTTACAGGATCATGCGAGGAAGATCTCCTTGGAAAGTAGTGCAATCGCCAGGGGAAACACTAGTTGAAAAATTGAATGATCCCAAGCATACCCTTCTTGGAATCCCCGCGGGACAAAGCACAAATCTGGACAGGGTATTTTCCTCTGGGCAATTGGGTTTTATTAAAAATTTCTTCGAAAACGGAGGAAGGGGCTATTTGACCTGCGGCGCTTCCTACTGGGCGTCTAAAACTAGAATGTATAATGACCTTTGCACTGAGCAGCCAACAGAAAGAAAGCTGATCGTTAAAAAGAGCCGTCTTCCTTTGTTTAATGGTGTTGCATCCGGGCCCATTTGCCTTCACGCATCTCCCACTTATAAAGTGGGTTTTTATTCCGATGCTGTCGAAGTGATGAGCGGCAGAAAAAGGTGCACGATCTTGCTGAGCGGCGGCGGTAGTTTCCATATCCCTAAAGAGGATAAAAACACGAAAGTCTTAGCCAGATACCCCCACTCAGAACTCATCCGCTGTGGAAAATCCAAAGAGGAGTGCTTTCGCTCTGATATTGCAGCTATACTTGTGAGGATTAAAAGAGGCGCCGCGATTTTAGCCATGTTCCACCCCTATTACAGTTCACAGGACATTGATCCGGAAAGATACAATGCGGCCTTTCCCGGATCCGGGACCAATTGGGCAAGAATTGCTGAAAAGCTAAGCTCCGAAGATATTAGGATGAACTTTGTATTGGATAATTTTCTTATTCCCTTAGAAGATCTAAATCCTTTTCAGGGAATAGATAACGTGCTTCAACCCAACATCTTTCAGCAGAAGTTTTAAAATCAGATACATGGACTTTCACTATTTCTAAAATACCAAAAATCTTTTTACAACTTTCCACAGCTTCAAACACTTCAGGAGCAAGATAGTCGTCTATCCATAGGTGAGTATTCTCATGAGCCAATGCTTGCATATTCAAAATATCATTGAGGCATTGGTCATAGGAATGCCCCCCATCGATAAAAATGAGATCAAGTTTAATAGTAGGAAATGAACGGGTAAATTCGGGAACGGTTTGTAAGGAATCCCCTTGAAAAAAATGAAATTGACTTTTGTATTTATCGCGGAAATATTCAACAACTTCAGAGATAAAATTGACATCGAATGAATAGTATTTTTCAATTTCTTTACAATTATTGAAAAAATTGTCGGTACTGTGACCTAAATTTAACCCAATTTCACCGATAGCTTTTATATTAGAATAAGTTGCTAGTGCCTCATTCATTTGAAATTTTTGAGCATCAGTAATGTGGCCAGCCACTTTATCTTGATATACATTGTATACATTCTTTCGTTCTAAGTAGTCTTCAAAAGGGGAAAGAGAACGAGAAAGTCCCAGCTTAAATTTCAGAAAATCTATCGATCCTTGAGATTTTATAGGAAAAAAACTGACCAAAATAACTAGGAATAAGCTCTTCATGTCTCTCCAAATTTTTGATTGCGAATTGACGTTATATTTTGAGGTAGACTTCATGCCACAAAATAATCTTATTTTGTGCATTGAATTTTAGGATTAGGATTGCTTCGTAATTTTCTACTGTTTCGTTTGTTCGAACAATCCTTGCCTTCATGGGAAGGGCCACGCTTCTCTCATCTGCGATCATTTCTCCAAGATCATGGCTAATCTTACGAATAGACAACCTAAATGACTGCAAAAATTCAAAGTAGTTATCATGATTTGCATCATACCTTTTCCCGTTTGCAATAACCAAAAAGTGATCAGCAAAAAAATGACTAATATCTGTTTTTTTTAAATGAGAATCATGTACCAAATTTTTGGCCGTCCACTCAAAGAGTTTGTGCACAATTTGTAGGTGTTTCATATCTCTCCATCATTGGGTAATAAATAAACGGATGAAGTCTAGTAAGCGTGCGTATTCTAGTGTTTCGTGTTTTTTTCTTATCTGAAATTCAATGACGCCATCTGCGATATCAAAATGCTCCATTTTCTTTTCTGTATAATTCACAATGACAAGCTTGAAATCCAGCAGAGGAAAAAATCGATCCAGTGCCTTTTTTAATGTGACAGCTTGTTCATTGGTGATATAGGCCTGATCAGGATTCCACCAATAATAGTGTTCGCCTGTAGAAAAAAAATAAGCTGAACGAATAAAAATGACTTTAGCTTTATACTCTCTAAGCTTCCTAAACCTCTCAATCCTTCTCTCATATTTTGGGGTAATTTCTTGTAAATGAAAAGCTACCCCTTCAGCAGGATTTGAAGATTGATGATGGGTAAATTCACATTCATAATAGCTGTTCTCTAAAGTAGAAGAGTCTTTTGGATGTTGAAAAAGGTAGTTTTCATCTAAGAAGAATTGAAAATCGTTATCAAGAAGCAGAAGAAACTTCTCATGGTTAAGAGTCAGCATCCAATCAAAAGGAAACGCCTCTGTTCTAAGGGTATGATTTCTTAACTGCATGGCAGGTTCACAATACCCACCAAGACTTACAAAAAGCACTTCTTCTGCGGTAAGAGCACACAGCAAAAAAATGAAAAGGCAGAGAAACCTCATAAATACTTACATGTGATTAAGAATGAATTATTTGAGAAATAATAAATGCTGCGATAAAATTCTTCATTAAAAAAATGGAATTTTATGACATCTGCACTTGACGCACTTAAAAAAGTAGTCATTCCTACAACTTCCTATAATCAGGGCAGTAAATTGTATGAGTCAACTTCTGACGCCGCTTCAGCTCACATAATGAAAGTAAGATCTACCTATGTAGTAACAATGGAAAAAATGGTAGGTGTGTGTTTAAACGGGGAAAGTAGTAATCACAATCCGATTGCACTAGTGGTGGCCTATGCAAAAGAACTTAGTATAAAACAATCTCTTTTCTGCGAGCCTGGCCTTCAGACCCACATTTTTACAATACCTAACTTAGTGAATGAAGGAGTATTTAAAATCATCTTTAAATCTTTACCTGAGACTCATGAGGGTCTGCACGAAAAACGAAGGTTTATTGAATTTCTCTATCAACAGAGAGCAACAGTTAGGTTTTCTTTGACAACAAGCCCGGAAGGAAGTTAAGGGAGTTTGCACCTTTACAAAAAGAGCCATAGATCGCTACGATCCGAAATATGGCTATTCGTAAATATCCGCCCCTTCCGTCGGTAAGCATCTATCTCTCTCGAATTCTACGTAATCTTTTGCTGGGTGTTGGCATACTTACCATTTCTTTGGGAATCGGAATGATAGGATACAGCTATTTTGAGAAGATGAATGTCATAGACGCTTTTTTAAACGCTTCGATGATATTGACTGGCATGGGACCCCCAGATACGATGCATACGAATGGAGGTAAGATCTTCGCAGGTTTTTTTGCTATTTTCAGCGGGGTGATTTTTCTTGTTGTTATCGCAGTGATCTTAGCGCCTGTGTTTCACAGGTTTCTACATAGGTTTCATCTGAAAGAGAAATAGGCCGAGAATTTATTCCCGGCCTAACATTTAAGCTTTCTGATCTACTTTTTTAAAGACCATGGCTGCGCAAAGCCCGCCACCTAAGTTTGCAAAAATGAAAATCCAAAGATTTGCCCAAGCGCTTAATTGCATGATCGTTATTCCAAGAGCAACAGCTGGATTAAAGGCTCCTCCTGAGATAGATCCGACAGCATAGGCTCCCACAAGCACAGTAAAGCCAATTGCCCAGCCATAGAAGGAGTTTCCTTTTGTTCCTTTAGCTACAGCCACATTCAACACCACAAAACAGAGCGCGAAGGTGAACAAAAATTCAGAAATTAATGCTTTAACAGGCTCTAATGCTAGTGGAGGCTGAGTAGGATAGCCTTGCAGATAGATCGTTAAGAGTGCTGCTACAATCCCCCCCGCTAATTGGCAAAGCCAATACTTACCAAGGTTTGCAAGAGATAGTTTTCCCCGCATGAAGATCGCAAAGGATACTGCTGGGTTGTAGTGCCCGCCTGAAACATGCCCTCCAGCGAACACCATCACCGCAAGCACTGAACCGATAGCTAAGGGTGCTAAAAGTCCTGCCGCGTGAGGGCCAAAAACAGTCATCCCTACAGTAAAAACTAAGAAAAACGTTCCAATGAATTCATAAATGTATTTCATATGCTCTCACTTTTTCGAGCTAATATATCAGATCCTTATGATTTATTCGCTAGAATCTCTTAGCTGAGACTTGGCCGTTGTAATAAATCTCTAGTTTTGTAAAACTATCCGCCTATTAATTCATAATAGGAGTTCATATGTCAGCAGAATTTTCTTTAGTTAAAAACCAAGAATTAACACAAAGCGCATCTAAACAAGTTATAATATCCGAATCCCAGCGCAAAGGTGAAACCGCAAAAGTCGACGTTCCTAGCACAGACTATGGGTTAATGTTGCAGAAGGTAATTGCTGTTTGCGTTACTCACTTTGCAGAAAAGCAATCCATAACTTGTATTATTACGCAATATGCTGAAGACCCAAATGCTAAATTTCCTATTTCTAAGAGACCGGATCCAGAAGCTGTGGTCATTGTGCACAACCTAAGCGAATTCGGAGGGTTTGAGACCGTCTCTCTACGTTTACGAGAGCTAGCAGAAATGAATAAACAAGCAGGATTTCTTGATTCTGTTAGTAACCAGCGACATATTGAAACTACAGAGACAGAACTGGTTAGCGTGCCCAGCGGCGTTGAAATACAGTGGTGTTAAACTAGAATAGATTAAGAAAGCAATCCACTAGCTTTTCTTTCGATAGCCGCCGCGTCTATGTGGTTGCCTTAAGTCCTTCTCGATTTTGTTAGCATCTAGCGTGATGATCAAAGGTTTAGCCTTAGACGACCTAACCAAGCATTCTAGATTTGGGTTAGCCCTTGCAAGACTAGACATTGCGGTAGAGGTTACTTTAGTTTTACCTAAATTCACTCTGCGTAAATCATGACAATCCTTGGCTAGCGCTAAAACACCGACATTGGTGACTTTATCACATCCAAAAAGGTTGAGAGAGCGCAAATGAATGCACTTTGCGAGGGCTTTTAAAGACTCATCTGTGGTGTTTCGAACTTCAGCGAGTGAAAGGCTTCTCAGATCAAGCGATGATAGCGCTTTTGCTCCAACGTAAGTGATG
Source organism: Chlamydiales bacterium (assembly GCA_035478555.1). Classification (GTDB taxonomy): domain Bacteria; phylum Chlamydiota; class Chlamydiia; order Chlamydiales; family SM23-39; genus DATIJO01. Next base: position 11,348 of record DATIJO010000023.1, on the reverse strand, counting down.
TCTGAGCATTCAGCTAGATTTAGACTTGTAACTGTAGGGAGTTGATGAGCAATACGGTCCATTGCATCGTCTGTTAGCTGATCGCATCCTTCAAAATCAAGATGAACGACTGGAGGCTTTTGCTTACAAAACTCATCCACCATCTCATCAGTAACATCACATTGGGAAGCTGTAAAAGATCGAAGTGTTCTACTTTTGCCAATTTCCCTTAAAGTAGGAGCATTCACGTGACAGCCGGAAATATCCAGTACTTCTAGTGGACATCCTCTTGCAACCTCAGCAAAGCCGCTTTTTGTGATGTTCTGATTAAAACTCTCCTGATCAGGCTCTATGAATCTTTTGCAAAATCTAGTGATTAAAGTGGTTAGGTTTTTTGCATATCTGCCTAATGCAATTAAACTAGCTGATGTGGTTTTACAGTGAGAAGTATCAAGAAGGGTCATTTCCTTACAAAACTGTGCAATAGCAATAATTGCAGTGTCAGTGATCCCAGGAAGCTTAATCAAACGAACTTCACGAAGATCTCTGCAGGAATTAGCTAAAAGTAATAGATGCGGGTCACCAAGAGGTTGGTTCCCTCTTAATGTAACATTTTTTAAAGTTACACTTCGTAATTGAGGGGCGGCTGGAAGCATGATCTGAAAAAGTGAGCCAGGAATATTGGCTTGAGCAAGGTAAACTCTTATTACGGTAGTTAGAGGTAATTTCACCAATCTATGATAAGCATACAAAAGATAAGATGGATCATGAATAACACTCATGTTGTCTGTCTGATGGTTAAGGATCTCTCTTCTCTCGGCTTGGGTGAGATTAATTCTATAAGAAGAAAGATAATTCGCTAAATCAGACTGATCTTTAGCCGGCCGATCATCACTTAGAGGGAGAGGGTCTCTAACAGGAAAAGATTGCCCATGCCTAGGCGGAATGCAATCGAGAAATTTCATGATGCATAATTGGATAGCTCTTGTCTGGTTTTTAAGATGCCAATGTGGGTATTTTGGGTGAAGAAGTACTATTTCGCCTTCTTTTGGCGTTTGTCCTTTGGTCTTACATCTGGCTATTATCCTTTCATAGGAGCCATCATTATCTAGTCTTCGACGTTTACTTACTTCTGCTGACATTTTTCTTCCTTTTTTGCGAGATAGTATAGCATAGTTAAACTTAAAAAGTAAGAAAAAAAATTTATTTTCATATAAATATAAAAATAAATTTATTAATAAAAGAACGATTTAAAAAAATATTGATAATAATAATATCTTAGAGATGGGGAATATTCCAAATTTCTAGAACCCGATGAAGGTTCAGATTTTCTGTTTTCCCTTCGATTTTTGAAGCTAGAGCGCATAGACTCATAATGAACTTTTGCTGAGCTTCAAAAAAGGAGTCGGAGTTTTCTTCTCTTACGCTGCTTGCAACATGTTCAAAGAGCCTATAGTAGCGTAAGAAAGTGGCCGGATCGTCTTCGAATCTAAACTCTCCCCTTTCGCCAATTTCTAGGACTTTTTCAGGGGTTTTTGTATGGTGAGCAAATTTCACTAATCGGTTAGAGGCATAGATATTCACAAATCCTTCCTCTGATTCTATTTCATTCAAACAGATCACATTGATTGCTGAGATCACTACACCCTTTTTACTTTTAATTGGCGCTAAGAGCACCAAACTCCAATCTTCACATTGGAGGTGGACGGGACCTAAGGATTCTAAAGGCCCATGAACAATCGCAAAGATAGAACCATTGATTTCTACCATCTGAAGTCTGTGGTCTTCACTGCTTTTGGGGAAGGCAATTTGCAATTTGATCTGATGCGGGCCTTTATTATCCATTAATTACGCTCATTAATCGTTATTGAAAGAATAATATATTAATACTGACAGGAGATATAAATCTATAAATAAAATATTTTTAACCTTTTTTCAAGACAAATAAAAAAGGTTCATCTTTCGCTGTAGAAAATTTCTTGAATTTGCAGGAAGCCTACATGAGTGGTATTATCGTTATCCGGTAATGAGGAGGTACAACTATGTCCACAAAAATAAACGATGGTGCGCAGCAATCAAGCAGACCCCGAGCTGCAAGTGTACCCTCTGAAAGATGGCTCTTTCTTAATAGTATTTTATCTCCCTCTAAAACACATACATGGCAAGTGAGCCTCTCAACTAAAGCCCTCCATGGAGCGCGGCTACTTGATAATGATATCCTCAAAGTTCTCATCGGACTGATCCAAAGTATACAGGAAAAAGGTCCCGTTCAACACTATCATCCTTTGAGTAAATGTAAGAATATCCCTGCTGACTCTCACCATGAACATCTTTCTTCAGGTAAAATCAAGCAAGTCGCTTGTTGGGCTAGCGGCTTGGATAAGAAAGGCCACAAAAGCCATGAAGTGATGATGTTTTATGTAGGGACGCATGAACATGCTCCTTATCAAAAATATTAGCATCTGTTAGTTCTATAGCAAACCCAGTAACAATCAATATTATGAAAAAATTTGCACGTTCACACATCTCTTTATTGCTTGCTATTTTGGCAGGTATAGGCACAGGACTTGTTTCTATTCCCTTACTCATGACAGCAGCGGAGACGGTCTCTAAGCTCTTTTTGAACTTTCTTTCCATGATTGCAGCGCCCATTGTGCTTCTTTCGATCCTTTCCACACTCATAGGAGTAAAGTTTGAACAAATGCTAAAAATGGGCAGAAGGGTTTTAGGTTATACTCTCCTCACTACTTTTCTTGCAGCATCAGTTGCCCTGATCTCCTTCTTAGTTTTTGATCCCCTCTCTACTTCGGTTAAAGCAACAAGCGTAGAAACTCCCCAGCCTACTTCCTATCTCAATTTCCTAACTGATATAGTGCCTTCTAATATTTTTACTGCTTTTGCAGAAAATAAAGTGATCTCAATTGCCTTTTTGGGTTTTATCTTTGGGATCGCCTCTCATTTCATCCCTGAAGAGCATAGAAGTTTTTTACAAAAAGGAGTCTCGGCTGTTTTTCAGCTATTTTTAAAGATCGCAGGTGTCATCAGCTATGTAATACCCATAGCGATTTGGGCTTTCGTTGCAATCTTGATCAAAGATCTGCAGGCCCAAAGCTCAGAAGTAAGCGGACTATGGGCCTATTTAGGAGCAATTGTCTCCGCAAATCTGATCCAAGGGATTATCGTCATTCCTCTTCTTTTGAAGCTAAAAGGAATATCTCCCTTAAATCTTGCCAGAAAAGGCATGCAAGCCCTCCTCATGGCCTTTTTTACTAAATCCTCCAACGCAACTCTTCCTTTAAGCCTCAAAGTTGCAACGGAAAATCTTGGCGTAAACCCCAAAGTCGCCCACTTTAGTTTGCCACTTTGCACAGTGATCAACATGAACGGCTGCGCGGCTTTTATCTTGACTACAGTTTTATTTGTAGCAGGCGTTCATGGTCATATTTTCTCACCCCTAGACTTTGCCTTCTGGGTTGTGATGTCAGTCTTAGCAGCGGTAGGAAATGCGGGCGTACCCATGGGCTGCTTTTTCTTAAGCAGCGCTTTTTTAGTGAGCATGGGGGTCCCTTTGACAACGATGGGGCTGATCCTTCCCTTTTATGCTTTCATTGATATGGAAGAAACAGCTTTGAATGTATGGTCGGATTTAAGCGTTGCGAAAATGGTCGATCAGGATTGCAAACAAACACAAGAAGTTCTCGAGGAAGTGATAGGAGAATAAAAATTATATCCTTGAAGCTTTTTGGTAATCGATAAAGCTTACTACTAGGCCCCCAAACTAATCCATAGAAGGCGTGTCTGCTTTTGTTTTGTACTCTGCACCTTTGGGAATATCATTATCCGAATAAAAGCTAGCAATTTTCAACTCTTTGCTTTTTTCCAAATTAATCACATTGTGTTTTGTGCCTTTTGGGATAAAAAGCAAATCGCCGCTTTTGACCTTTGATGTTTTCTCTCCAAGAATCGCTTGTCCTTTCCCTGAGACAATGAGAATGACTTGATCAAAGGGATGCACCTCCATTCCTATTTCATTAGCGGGATTGGTAAGAGGAGAAATATTCATAAATACAACTTGCTCATGCTCACCGGTAATAAAAGCTGTTTTCCAATTAGTATTTTTTTTCACCGTTGCTAAAAAATCTTCCGCTATAACTGGTTGGAATTCAGGATTCACCCTTTCGACATTAGCTGCATAAGGTAAAATAGGCAGTAATGCTAATCCAGAAATAAATATGCTTCTCTTTAGTGAAATCATGATTTCTCCCTCTTCAATATAAATTCATTCTATACATGAAAGATTTAAGATCAAGAATGCAAGAAAGAAGCTTGAAAAGCAGCGAATAAACTTGTATGCATAAGATATGACTAAAATGAAATGTGCTCAAATTCCCGGCCCTAAGCAGCCTTTTCAACTCATTGAAAAGGAGATCCCCTCTCCTAAAAGAGGCCAAGCTAGAGTAAAAGTGCAAGCCTGCGGCGTATGTCATAGCGACTCCTTTACCAAAGAAGGCTTATTTCCAGGCATTCAATATCCAAGGGTTCCAGGACATGAGATCGCAGGCGTCATTGACGCATTAGGGGAAGATGTTTCGGATTGGAAAGTTGGACAAAGAGTGGGCATTGGCTGGTTTGGGGGCAACTGCCAAACATGTGAACCCTGCAGGCGTGGGAAATTCATACTTTGCGCTCGCCTTCAGATTCCCGGGATCACTTATGACGGCGGATATGCAGAATATGTGGTAGTTCCCATATCTGCATTAGCAATGATCCCGGACAAACTCTCCCCTGTTGAAACAGGGCCTTTAATGTGCGCGGGGATCACCACTTTTAATTCCCTTCGAAATAGCGGCGCCGTAGGTGGAGACACAGTTGCTATTTTAGGGATTGGAGGCTTGGGCCACTTAGCGATCCAATATGCTGCCAAAATGGGATTTCGAACAGTTGCAATCGCAAGAGGGAAGGACAAACAGCCTTTAGCTCTCAAACTTGGCGCTCATCACTATATCGATAGCCAAAGCCAAAAGGTAAGCGAAGAGCTGCAGAAATTAGGTGGGGCAAAGGTCATTCTCTCCACAGTTACCAATAGCGATGCAGTGAATGCAGTTGTGGAAGGTCTATCGATCGATGGCAAACTGGTTGTCGTTGGCGTTCCTGAAGCACCTCTTGCTATCAATGCTACACCTCTCATTTTGAAGCGCCTCAGCGTAGTAGGCTGGCCAAGCGGCACTTCCATAGACTGCCAAGATACCGCTTTTTTTAGCGCCCTCACAGGAGTGCGTTCTATGAACCAAATCTTCCCCCTTGAAAAAGCAGCTGATGCCTATGATCTGATGATGAGCGGAAAAGCAAGGTTCAGGGTAGTTCTACAAATGTAGAGCAATACTATTTCTTGGAGGCCTAATCTTTATGGATCAAAAGATAGACATCTTCATCGAAAAACTCATAGGCTCCATCTGCTAGTTTACAAGAGGAGATATATTCCTCGATTTTTTTCTCTACTGCATCTCTTGCATCTTTGCTTAGAGCATCATACTCTTTTGGAAGAAAGCAATCATCTAAAGTAAATAAGCGCACCACAGATTTAAAATCTTGGTAATCAGGTACTGTAAATCTACTTTGAACTGGAATGAGTTCGTAGAGAATCTTCAATTCCTTCAGAACTTGTTCCACTCTGTCACTGTTTAAGTAATAAGGATTTATCTCATTTCGTAGTTTATGCCACTTTCCCTGAGGTGAAACCATTAGGATCAGTGCCTTCCCTGCAGGATTCAGTAAACTATTCATTTTCTTGAGAAAGAAAGACCATTCACCAAAAGGGACGTGATAAAGTACATGGGAACATAAAATGAAATCAAAGTTTCTTTCAAATTGCACATCCTGGAATTTCCCCATATGGAATTCAAACTGCTTTCCTTGATAAAGAGACTCAAAAGCCTTATTTGGTTCCACAACTGCTGTAAAAGAAAATAATGGAGAAAGCCTTTCCGTAATGGTCGCAGGGCCAGCGCCAATATCTAATAAGGATTTGTTTTTTCCAGATATCTGTTCAGAAACTAAACCAGCAATATGGTCGATATGGCCAGTATTATTCGCAAACACTTTTTCTACATTTGCATATTCCTCTTGTCCAAACGTACTTATTTCCCAAAAAGATTTATAGACCATTGCTCCTTCGGCATTATTCACATCTAGAAAACGTATTTCATGGATATTTAGGCCTTTCATGAGCCCAAGTAAAAGAAGGACATTTGATGCCTCGATGCATGCATAGTCCCCTCCACCTAGCTCTGCATCTGTTTTTTCAATCAAGCTGTGAGCGACGGTGGATAGCTCTTCTATTGTAAAGGTTTGTCTACCAGGAAAATAAGATGCGATTCCTTTGCCAATAACACTTCCTACTCCTATTACTTCAGGCTTATTTCTGAAGTAGGGCTCTATCTTTCTAGAAAGTTCCATTGCGTAGAGTTCTGCAAGAATAGCCTGCTCATGAGAGATAGGATTGGGGCTTTTATATTTTTGAAGATCAAGAGATTGAATAGATTCAATAATATAATCGCGAAATTGTCCTGATCCGATCTTGCTTCGATCAATGAAAAGAGATCCTGCTGGATCCAATCCTGTAAGCTGCATGCTTCCCCCTCCAATATCCCATACCAAAAGATTTTCTGCTGGAATATTCAAACTGGCCAGGGCAGCATAAAAGGCCAATCTGCCTTCTAAATCTTGGTCTAAAATATGGACGGGCAAATTTGTTTCCTGAAAAATTTGTTCTGCAAAAGAGGAAGCATTTTTAGCATTTCTAAATACCGATGATCCTATGATTACAATTCCTTCCGATTCATAAGAGTTCGCCAAAGTAATGGCATCTTTGATTGCGAGTATTCCTTTAGCCATCACCTCAGTAGTAAGCATTTTACTGCTTCCCTCGGATAAACAATTCTGAAAGATGACAGGATAAGATTGAACAAGAATAGTCCTAACAATTTTACTAGAAACTACATCTACTTCTGCGACTCGTAACTTAGGCCCTCCCGATCCAATATCAATGGCTGCTCGGATCATATTTTGGGCCGGTAGTTGCATCCCTAATAAAACTGATAGCAAAAGCCAATATTTGACTAAGCTTCTCATTGAAAAGATTCCATTCTTTTTATAACAACTTCTTCTTCTATTCCTTCCAAGTGCACTACTTTCAATCTTAATGCTGTACCTTTTTCTCCCACTATTAGCTTGCTAACTTCATTCATAGACATACGGTAAGTTGTAATGATCTTTTCATCATTATTGGGCGAAACACTCAATATCATATCACCTAATTGAAGATTGGATTTTTCTGCTGGAAAGCCGCTGAGAAACTCTGCAATTTGCGGATAGCCTTGCATGGGACTTAATCTAACGCCAATCCCCGATTTCTTATAAAACCTTTCACGAATAAAAGAGATTAACTCTGGCAATACATCTGAATGTCCTACAAGAAAGTGCGATAAACGCGGGTAAACAGATAATCGGCTAAAAATACCTGTTGCAAAAAGTGCATCATGATATTTTTGAGCAGTTGAAAAAGGATGCACAGGGTCTAATTTTCCATGCAAAATAAGAGTAGGTATATGGGTTGTATCCGCATGAAAAAGAGCAGAACGATCTAGCCAATTTTCCTCACCCTCATTTACATATTGTTTCTGAATACCCTTAAATAGAGAAGAAAAAGGCTCTGTATAATCGTACTTTCCGGCAATTAAAATCTGAAAGGCAAGTCCATCATAGCGTGAGGAAATCATCGCAGCAGTAGAGGCTCCCCTACTCACTCCTAATAGACCGATTCAATTACTATCTATGAAAGGAAGAGTTTTAAGATGATCGATCAATGCAATCACAGCATTTTGAGCAATGGGGCCGCAATAATCTCTTTTGCCCTCACTCTCCCCAAACCCGGGGATAGAAATTGCAACGGTGGTAATTTTTTCCTCAAGTAGGCTCTGCACAACAGGCCATTTCAAACATTCTTGGCCTCCTATTGAATCCTTTTCAGGTTGGTAGCCGTGAATCATTACAACAGCAGGAAAAACACCGACATCTGCGGGTCTTTCGATAAAATACTCAATTCCTTCGAAAGAATTCTTTTCTGCCGCAAAAACGCAGGAAATCCCAAATAATAGGATAAAAAAGGACAATCTCATTTTTTACATCTCTTGGAAGATGTTAGTGCCAAATTCACCAGGACGAGAAGCCCATTCAAAGTGCTCTGTTAGGATTATTTTGCCGTTATTGGCGCGAGAGACCGTGCATTGAGAAGTGCCAAAGTCCAATTTTCCATCTACTTGCATTTGGCAGTAGCTAAATACAAGCTGATTGTCATTCGTGAACTTACCAACTAAAAACCCCTGACTGATCTTTCCTCCGGAATATTCGGCAGAAATAACTCCATTTGACTCAGAGAAGTAAAAGATGGTCTCATGGTTCACTACTCCGCTTGCATCAGTATGAATGACATTCATACGAATGTTATTTAAAGAGATAGAGTTATTAAGTGGTGTGTAGTGATTATTATTTGATTGGTTATTGGACACTTGGTCTGCATATCCGCAGGCAAGAGAGAGAAAAAGGGTGATAAAGAGAAATTTTTTCATAGACACCTCAAAAAGTTAGGAAATTATATCCGTCCCTATCTATTTTTTCTATTAGTCCATCTCTTGCAGGACATTGGTTGCATACTCGCCAGGACGAGATTCCACTTCAAATTCCTCTATAAGGGTAATTTTTCCATTCTCCGCTCGGGAAATAGTAAACTCAGAAGAGCCAGCGTCCATTCTGACATCTGTTTGCACTTGGCAATAATTAAACACAACTTGATCTCCAAACATAAAACCAATTAAAAAACCTTGTTTAATCCTTCCACCCGAATATTCAGCGGTAACAAGCCTGCCAGTTTGAGAAAAGGTAAAAATTGTCTCGTGGTTCACTACATTATTGATAGGCGTTTGAGGAGTTTGGACGACATTCATACGAACTTTATCTAAAGAGATAGAATTAGCATCGGTAGGAAGAAAGAAGGGATCATAAGCCTCTTGATCTGCATATCCTAGTAGAGCCGATACAAGAAGAGCTAAAAAGAGATATTTTTTCATGGTTCCTCCAAAAAAGGAGAAAACCATAGCAAAAGCTATCTATTTTTACTAAGCAATATGCCTAGAATTTTTGCCATCTTTGCAAGTAGGATCCCTCCTCCCATTCGGAATAGCTCCGATTGAATGGCTAAACTGGCTTGGAAGTATCAGAAATCTGGATGTACTGGATTTCTGATACTCCTTCAATGGATTTGTCCAGCTGATAAAGAGCTTTAATTTTCTCTTTATCTACTGCTTCTTCCATTTTGACAGCGCCCAGAATACGTGCCTTTTCTAACGGAATTTTGATTAATAGACGGCTATATTTTCGAACCATAAAGTTAGCCACCTGCATTGTCTTGCCCTGCATCTCTTGCATAATAGCCTTTCCTAACTCTTTTTTCTCTTCTTCTAGCTCATCGATTTTTTTGACTATCTCTTTATATGCGGCGATCTTTTCTTCTAAGTTCATGGCTTTGTCTCGATGATCCATTTACCCTCTTTTGCTAATGCTTCAAAGAAAGGAAGCCATGATTTGGGAAATGTGTTTGTTGCTAGGAGAATAGAAGCTAATTTTTGTATCTCCTCTTTATTGGTTGTAGAGTAATACCCATACTTAAGATGGTCCCCTTTAAATCCTAGGCTGAAAAAAAATTCATGAAAAGATGCCCAGCGTTTGTCTTTGCAAGAGGCTGACAACTCCTTTAAAGAAAAGTCAACGCAAACATTGCTTAACAAAGAGTCCTTAGTCAGGCTGTCAAAGACTACGACATCTCGGTCTTCAAATGCCTTAAAATCCACCCTACAGAACTCGGCACCCTTGATCGTTGAATATGGGCTATCATGAACCCCGCCAAATGAACTCTTTGGGCCTAAGAAAACAGCCATATTTCTAACCTATTGAAAATGAGGGAAAACTATACTTCATTTTCTCTCAAACAAACAATATTTTTAGATTCTTCTATATCTAAAAAAATTTTTTATTATTGTAGGTTTAAGGGGGAGATATTTTCCCTTTAAAGACTTTGGAATTAATTAGCTTTACCCTTATTTTAGTAGGGTAAGAGGTTACTATGAATAAAAAATATTTTATTTGCCTACTAGTCTTCTTAGGCATCTCCTTTTCAGCCATGGCTGAAGAGATCAAAGGATTTTGGATGACCCGGGATAAGGAGACGCATCTCCCCTCTTCTATCATCGCAATCTATCCTTACAATGGAAAGTACTATGGAAGGATCATTGCAACCTACGACAAGCAGGGTGTGCTCAATGATACCATCTATAAGCCCCTTGATAGGGCACCTGGTTTAGCGGGCCAACCCTTCTATAGCGGCCTAGATATAGTCTGGTCTGATCCTCCTGCAAAAGAAGGAAAAGAAGGGAAAAAGGCAAAAAGATACAAAGGTCAGATCGTCAATCCCAACAATGGCAAGGTCTATACTGCAAAACTCTGGAGAGATAATGAGAACCTTATCTTACGTGGAGAGGTACTCTGTTTTGGAAAGAATGTCACCTGGTATCCATTCCCGGATGATAAATTTACTGAAGATTTTAAGAAGCCGGATCTTTCGACCTTCGTTCCTAAAATACCTATAAAATTAGATTAAAAAAAGAACCTCTCATACGAGAGGTTCTAATTCTTTTTTAAAGAAAAGCTAGATTTAAGCGTCTTTACATTTTCCGGCTAATGCGCAAGCGCCATAGATTAAGTTAAAGGGTCCATACGATCCAACGGCGAAGAATTTTGGAAATTGTTTTGTAACTGCGCCGTAGATAGAAGATACTACTACAGTACTTAAATATGCTGCTCCAGCGACAACCATATTATGTTGAGACTCACTACCGTCCCCACCATGGTTTTTGTCATACATTGTAAGAGCTGCATATACACACGTTGCTGTAGATGTAACTAATGAAATTGTTCCAAAAGCAATTAATGCTGCTTGGTTGATACGTGAACTTCTGCTGGCTTGCTGAGTAGCAGGAGTTTCGTCATCAGAAGCCTTAGCATTTTTATTAGCTTGTGCTTCTGTTAATTCAAACATTCTTAAATATACATCAGAAGCACTGGGTGCTGCTGGTTTTGATGTTGCTGCCATAATTATTACCTCTATTTTTTAGTTTTTTATTATAAAAGCTTAATTATTATAGATGAAATAACTTTAATTTGCAAGATAAATAAAAACTATATAATTAAATATTTAATGTTTATATAAAAAATTTTTATAAGAGAAGTTCTAATTCTTTTTCAAGAAAAGCGACTTA
>DATIJO010000022.1:0-5875 GCA_035478555.1 Chlamydiales bacterium | reverse complement strand
GCAAATTCTTCTAGCTGGTTCTATAAAAGAAGAGGTCTTTGATGACTCTATTCAAATTTTCCCTGCAAGTTCTAAATTACTAGAAGTAGAGATCTTATATAAGAAACTAGCTGCTCTTTATTCGGAAGGAGATCTTTCTTGGGAAGATGTGCTTGTTTTGGCGCCGGATATTACTCCCTACCTTCCCTTTATTCGTTTTGTGTTTTCCGATCAAAGCGTGCATTCCAAGAAAGATGATAGCTATTCGGTCTTTTTGCAGATCTTAGATCTTTCTCAGAAAGAGGGAGAAGTAGAAGAGGTCCTAAAAATCTTAGAAGCTCCGGCATGTCAAAAAAAGTTGTCTATCGGCTGTGAGGATCTAGAAGAAATAAAGAGCTTGCTAAAAGAGACCAATACCAGGTTTGGGTTTATTGGAAATGAACCTCATAGCTGGGAGCAGTTCTTCTTCAAACTCTTTTCAGGACTTCTTTTTGAAGGTCCATCAATGATTGATTTAAGTTTGCTCCCTCTGATTGATAAACTTTATCGTTTTATCCAATGCTTAAAAGAGGACCTTTTCTTTTTACAGAAAAATCCCAAGTTCACACTTTGCGAGTGGGGAGAGTTTTTTGAAAAGTTGGTAGAGAAGTACTTTGCATTAGAAAGCATTAGTTTTAATTTTCTCTACCTTAAAAAGACTCCGCTTTCCGGCATACAGTTTGATTTCCGATCGATGCTTTATTTTTTACAAAAAGAGGAGAAAAGACCTTTCATTGGTGGAGAGGTAAGCATTCGTTTTGCCTCACTTGAAGAGGGCTCATGTTTGCCTGCAAAAGTAATCTGCTTATTAGGGATGGAAGAAGGGGCGTTTCCCAGATTTTCTAGGGGTTATTCTTTAAATCCTCTTGCAGGCCATTTTAAGAGTGTACAAGAAGAAGACCGCTATCTCTTTTTAAGAACAATCCTGATGGCAAAAAACCGTCTCCTCATATTTTATAAATCCTTCTCAGAGGAAGATGGGAGATCGGTTTTTCCCTCGCCCCTTTTGCAAGAGCTTTTACGTTATCTCAACATCCCCATTATCCACTCTCCTAACTTATCTCCTTCTACCTATAAAGAGAGTAAAGAAGAGATCTTAAACCTACCCCCCTCTACGATTTCTCCCTTAGAAGAGAAGCATGTGTCCTTAGCTGAGCTGGTAAAATTATCCAAGGATCCTTGGAAGCTCTATCTTCATTCCTTAAGGATCTTTTTAGAGAAAAATGAAATGCATGAGTTTCAAATGGGTGAATTTCTTTTCTCTAAACTGGACCACTACCTTTTAAGGAAAAGCTCTCTTAGCTCTTCTTGGGAAGAGGAGATAGAAAAGGCTGAAAAGAAGGGCCTCCTTCCTGTTTCTCTTTTCGGGGCATCGACTAAAGAAGAGCTAAAGAAAGAGTTGCAAGAATGGGAAGAGGAGCTACGTTCTCTTGGTCTTCAAAAAGAGGAGCTCTTTTCGGTTCATTTTAGTTTAAATGCAAGAGCTCGTACGAAAAATTTGCTTCCTCCCTTAAAAATTTCTGACACTCTCTTATCAGGCGAGATTCCCTTTATCTGTAAAGATGGTCTTCTATTAATGGAAAAGGAAAGTAAAGAGGTCTTGTACAAGTATTTGCCTCTTCTCTGTGCTTATTTATTATTGCCCTCCGATTTACGGCCGGAAAAACCCAAAATCTATTTTTCAAAATCTCTAACTGTAGGTGTTTTGAATATTGATAAACCTGAGGCCATTTTAACTGCTTTTCTTACCTATTATCAAAACGCTAAAAAAGAGCTCTTTCCCTTTCGTGCTGAGCTAATGGAGGGATTTATTAAAAAAGATCCTGAGCTTCTGCAAAAGGCGACCGATAATCTGCAAAAGAAACACCCCTTTCCAAATCCCTACTTAGAATTTGTCCTTAAGGACAAAACACTTCCAACAGGCGAAAAACTGCTTGCAGTTTGGGGCGATCACTTCGAGAGCTTCTTTGGGGGGCTGTCATGAATAGTTTTAATGTTTTAGATGAAAACACAGATATTTGGGGAAGAAAGGTTCTGCAAGCATCGGCTGGGACCGGAAAGACCTTTGCGATTGAACACATCTATCTTCGTCTATTACTTGAACGAGGGGATAGATCGCTGAAAGTTCCTGAAATTTTAGTGGTCACGTTCACCAAAGCGGCAGCTAGAGAATTGAAGGCTAGGATCCGAAAAAATATTGAACATGCATTTTCCTTTCCTTACGTAGAAAAACTTGGATCCCCTGAAAAGATAAAAAAGACGTTAAAAGAGGCCCTTTTCTTTTTTGATGATGCTCAAATTTTTACCATTCATGGATTTTGTAAAAGAAGTTTGGAGGAATTTACTCTTCAGCATCAGGGGCTTTTTGAAGAAAAAAAAGAGATGGTATCCCTTCTTCCCTATATTAGGAGATTTTTTCGCCAGATCACTCCTGATATCCTTTTAAGCCAGCAAGTCCCCATTCTCTATACAAATGAAAAGAAGCTTGAAGATCTCTTCTCCTATTTTCAAAAGAACATTGGGAAAAAAGTTGAAGCGCCCCCTTCCTGGGATGAACTTTTACAAAAAATAGCTGTCCATTTGCGAAAGTTTTCTATTCAAAGCGATCTCTTTTGGGAGGATTTTGAAAAGCTCTTTCCGCTGTTTAAGATTCAAAAATTGGATGCCAAGAGGATAAGAAAGGATGCCGAACTTCTTTTAGAAATTTTACAAGATCCATCGATAGACAAGTGCGGAAGTCTTTCTTTAGACATTACATCCTTTTTTTCTGAGCAGAACCTAAAAAAACGCTGTAACGTACCCAGCCTTCATTATCCTGAATTTTTTCAATGGATAGGAAAAGAGCTAAGGGAATTAATACTCCCCTTTGCAGATCAAGATCTTCTAAAAGATAGGCTTCTTTACTATTTACAAAAATTTGTTGCAGAAGAGGACCAATTTTTTTCCTACGATGAGATCTTGTTAAAGATGCATGAGGCGGTCCAACATTCAAGTTTTAGAGAAGGGATTCAAGGCAAGTATAAGGCAGTCATTATTGATGAGTTTCAAGATACGGACAAGCTGCAGTGGGAGATCTTTCATTCTATTTTTTTAAAAGAACAGATGAGCGAAGTTTTTTACATTGTTGGCGATCCTAAACAGGCGATCTATGGTTTTAGGCAAGGGGATGTTTATACCTATTTACAGGCAGCTCTTAGTCTGGGAGATCAAAACCTTTTCCATTTAGATACGAATTTTCGCTCTATTCCCTCCCTTGTCCATGCGTTGAACTCGTTTTTCTCCAAACGAAAAGAGTTTATACTTCTTCCTAAAACAAACGCTTCTCTTCCCTACCTCCCTGTGAAAGCGGGAGTCATGAGCGACTTTGATTTTGAGGATGGCAAAAAGCCTCTTCATTTCTTTCTTGGCGAATCTACAAGCACATTAGAAGGGGATCAACTCTTTCCCAATATTTTAAATGAGATCAGGTCTTTGCAAGAAAAAGGATTAGACCTGCAAGATTTTGCCATTTTGGTGAAAGATCGCTACCAAGGTAAAAGGCTAGAGGAGTTTTTTCAAAGACAAGGGCTGCCGTCGCAAAGAAAAAAGCATCTGAGCCTTAAAGAATCCATCGCTCTTCCCCATTTGAAAGAGATTTTAAGGGCGGTAAGCACACCATTAGATGAGAGCCGTGTGCGCCTAGCTCTTCTTAGTCCCTACATTGGATACAGCTTGAAAGAGATAGCGGAAATGGAAGAGTCTCTTCCTAAAGAGCCCTTTTATCTTCTTCAAAGAACCTTTCAAGAAGAGGGCATTGCCGGCTTTTTTTCTGCCTTTTTAGAAACCGTTTGGAAAAATAAAGTAGTAGATGAGATCAAAAAAGATCCTCTTTTTTATCAAGAAACAATCTTGGCTATTTCACACCTATTAGAAGTGAATCTTTCTTTATCCTTAAATGAATGGATCTCCCTAATAGATGAATGGGAGAATAAAGATGATGAGATGAAGGGCCAATCTTGCAGTGAAAATGGAATTTCCATTCTCACCATGCATAAATCCAAAGGACTGGAATTTGAGGTGGTGTTTGCTTTAGGGCTAGCTTCGCTTACAGAAATAAAAGATGTAGAAGAGGAAGCAGAAAAACAAAGACTTCTCTATGTCTCTATGACCCGTGCAAAAAAAAGGCTTTATGTTCCCTACATCATTAACGATAAAGAAAAATACAGCTCGCCCATTGAACTTTTCTTTCCTTCAAAAATGTCAATGGATAGCGCGCTGCAATTTTTTTCATCCGATCCATCTTGGAGCTTTTCTACTCTATCTCCAATGATATTAGAGCAAAAAGATAATGTGTGTGATCAGTCAATCGATCAGCCGAAAGTAGCCCTTCCTAAAGAAGAAAGAAGAAAGATCTACTCTTTTTCAAGCCTTAAAGGCGATAGCAGTTCAGAGAAAACAGTTAAAGCCTCTTCTCTTCTTCCAAAAGGTCCTGAATTTGGCACATTTGTACATAGCTTATTAGAAAAGGTCCTCCTCCTGGAGGTTATCACAGAACTAGAAGTTGAAAAAATTGTCTTGAACGAAGCGGCAACTTCTTCCTTTGCAAACTATAAAGAGATGTTGGTTCCCTTTATTCAAAGAGCTCTTTTTACACCTTTTACTGATGATCCAAATTTTTTCTTAGCTAATATCCCTTTTGAAAAACGGTTGGTGGAGGTGGAGTTTTTTTCTCCCTTCTTACGCGACTATCTTAAGGGCTATATTGATTTGGTATTTAACTTTGAGGGAAAGTACTATCTTCTTGATTGGAAGACAAATGACCTAAACGATTATGAGAATATAGATAAGGTGCTTGAGGGAGAAAACTACCATCTTCAAGCAGCGATCTATGCCGATGCCTTTCAAAAGGTAGTAATGCTTCTTGATCCCAATCCAAGTTTTGGAGGAATGTTTTTTATTTTCCTAAGAGGATTAGAGAAAGGCCAAGGAATCTCTCATTTCTTTCCAGATACTTCTTTACTAACGAAGTTATTATGAAACCAAAAATCCCCTTTCCCGCTTCTTCCTTGATTCAAAAACTATACGATGAAGAAAAGTTTTCTTATTTAGAGCTTACACTTCCTGTAGCGTTTGGAAACAAGCCTCTTTTGGAAGAAGAGATATTGCTATTAGCAAACCTCATCCAAGCTTCGGCGCATGGCCATCTTTGTTTGGAAATGAAAGAGGAGATAACACTATCTGAGCATCTTGTAGAAAAGGTTGAAGAGGGACAAATACCAAATAAGCCCTTTTGTCTTTGGAAAAATAGACTTTATCTGCAAAGAAATTGGATCTTAGAAACCAAAGTCTTGTCTGAAATGAAAAAAGAAAGAAAACCCTCTCCTATTTTTTCAGAAAGCATCTATTTCTCTAAACTAAAGGAGATGGAAAAAGAGCTGAATCCGTCGCAAGCCCACGCAGCAAGAAAAGCTTTTGCAAGTCCTCTTTTTTTTCTTTGCGGAGGGCCCGGCACTGGGAAGACCTATACTGCCCGTTTTCTTCTAGAGCTTTTTACGGAATCCCTGCTGCCCGGCCTATCTTTGCATGCAGCTATTGCTGCCCCTACCGGTAAAGCTATGATGCATCTAAAAGAGAAGATTGCTCCAAATAGAGAGATTACCGCTCTTACTATCCATAGTCTTTTAAGAAAATCCAAACCGGTTCTTCCCTATGATCTGATTTTTATCGATGAATCCTCGATGATCGATATAAAGCTTATGGCCTCTCTACTAGATGCAATATCTGATGAGACGCGGGTGATTTTTTTGGGCGATCCGGAGCAGCTTCCTCCGGTTGAAGCCGGCAGCATCTTCAGCGATCTTATCACTGCTTATCCTTA
>DATIJO010000021.1:0-1685 GCA_035478555.1 Chlamydiales bacterium | reverse complement strand
TGGATTGCAGGCTCTTCCTCCATTGGAAAACCAGCGCGTAAAAAATATTGACGTTCAATACCAAAGCCAAGACCCAAAGCAGACTTTTGACAAGACAACGGTGCTCGGCAGATTAAAAACAAAAAAGGGCGACCCCTTTTCTCAAACGACATTTGATACTGACTTAAAAATGCTCTTCGGAGAATTTGATCGAGTAGAACCGCAAGTGAGCCAGCAAGAAGGCGGCATCAACATCATCCTTAAAATTTGGCCCAAACCGACCATTCATGAAATTACTTGGGAAGGAAATAAGCGCTATTCAAACAAAACATTGCAAAAAGAATTGGGAGTAAAAAAAGGATCGGTCCTGAACCGGGTAGATTTCAATAAGAGCTTCAATAAGGTGAAGGAGTTCTATATCAAGAAGGGATATTTTGAATCCCAGCTAAGCTACACTATTGTCCCCATCCCAAATACCAATTCCGTAGATATGCTAATGCGAGTGGATGAAGGTCCATCTGGCCATATTAAGAAGATCGTCTTAAAAGGATTTACTAAAGAAGAGAGATCCTCCCTTTTTGATCAGATTAAAACCAAATCCTACAATTTTCTTATTAGCTGGCTCACCGGACAGGGAATTTATAATGAAGAGGCGGTAGAGCAGGATCGAATGATGATCCTGAATTACGTCCATAATGAAGGCTATGCCGATGCTAAGGTGAATCTAAAAGTTGAAGAAGAGCCAAATAGTGATAAGGTCAGTATTTATATCGATTTAAACCGCGGTCCATTATACCACTTTGGCGTTGTAACTTTTGACGGCAATACACTGATCTCGGATGATGAGGTTTTAAAACGTTTTCAGATCCATCCTAGGGAAAATTTTTCTCCGGGAAAAATAAGAGACACTGTTCAAGGAATTAAAGATCTTTATGGTCAAAAAGGCCATATCGAGGCCAATGTTCAATATGAGACCCATTTCATGGAACATGAGCCAATTGTAAATGTTGACTTTACAATTGATGAAGGCCAAGAGTTTCGCATTGGGCTGATCCGAGTATTTGGAAATACCTCAACTAAAACCAATGTGATTTTACGCGAATCCCTCCTTATACCAGGAGAGCTCTTTGACTCTCGTAAATTAAAAGCAACGCAATCACGCCTTGAAAATATTGGCTATTTCAAATCGGTCAACGTCTATGCGGTCAAATCCATGGACGATCTCAGTCTTGGTTCTAATTACCGGGATGTCTATGTCGAAGTAGAAGAGACTACTACAGGCAGCATCAGCCTTTTCTTAGGATTTAGTACAATTGATGATATCTACGGCGGATTAGACCTTACAGAAAGAAACTTCAATATTGCTGGCGTCCCCTGCATGTTCTCTGATTTTGGAGCTCTTAGAGGCGCTGGAGAATATTTGCACGCCAAGGCAACTGTAGGCCAAAAACAGACCAACTATCTGGTTTCCTGGATGGACCCTTATTTTAGAGATTCTCTATGGAGATTTGGAACGGAGCTAAGCTATACCACAAGCCAGCTGCAGTCAGAAAAATATTTTATTCGAACTTACGGCGGGTCCGTTGCTGCCTCTTACCCTTTAACTGTGTTCTGGTCATTTGGAACCAAATACCGCATTAGATATACCCACTCTAACGTTGAAAAATCTGCTGATGCTTCCGAATTAAGAAATGCCAGCGTCCTAT
>DATIJO010000020.1:0-6140 GCA_035478555.1 Chlamydiales bacterium | reverse complement strand
GCACACTTTGGGACCATTGACGTGCGATCAAAAGTAGGGCATGGGACTACCTTTACCATCACCCTCCCATTAAAGAGATAAACTATGAAGAAAATACTCATTGCAGATGACGAACCGATCATTCGAAATTTCCTGAGAGACGCTTTAAAAAAAATGCCCTATGAACTCACGGTGGTGGAGGATGGTGAAAAGGCAATCACTCACCTTCATAGAGAAACCTTCGACATTGTTTTCACCGACGGCAAAATGCCATTCAAAGACGGCATCGAGGTTCTGAAAGAGGCAAAAAAGGTCTCTCCTGAAACAATTGTTATTGTCATGACCGGATTTGGAAGCATTGAAAATGCAGTCGAAGCGATGAAGCTAGGGGCCTTCCATTACTTGATCAAACCGTTTTCATTGGAAGCACTAGAGGCACTTTTAGAAAGAGCAAAAGAGCATATCCGTCTGGTAAAGGAAAACCACTACTTAAAAGAAGAGATTTCCTGCTCCGTTAAACAAAAGCATGCAAAAGCAATCATCCAAAGCCCCCAGATGAAAAAAATCTGGCAGGACATAGAAAAGATCGCAAAAACAAATGCTTCAGTCTTTATCAGCGGAGAATCCGGCACAGGAAAAGAAGTAGTCGCAAGAGCAATCCATGCCTTCTCCCAAAGATCGCAACATCCCTTTATCACCGTTAACTGCGCTGCGATCCCTGAAACTTTGATCGAATCGGAGTTTTTCGGCCATGAAAAAGGCTCTTTTACCGGAGCGGTTGCCAGAAGACTGGGAAGATTAGAGCTTGCCCATGAAGGCACTCTCTTTTTAGATGAGATCACCGAAGTTCCTATCCAGCTGCAGGCAAAACTTCTCAGAGCGATACAAGAACAGGAATTTGAGCGTATTGGTTCGGATAAAGCTTTAAAGGTAGATGTCCGCTTTATCTCAACTTCTAATCGAAACATGAAAGAAGCAATCGAACAGAAGATCTTCCGGGAAGATCTCTACTTTCGTCTCAATGTGATGCCAATCCTTATTCCTCCTCTTCGTGAAAGAAAAGAGGACATCATTCCTCTTGCAGATTACTTCCTAGAGAAGTTCTCTGCAGAAAACCATAAGCCCAAAAAAGTCCTAACTCCCGAAGCGGAAAAGAAACTCTTAAATTATCCTTGGCCAGGCAATGTCCGTGAACTTGGCAATATTATGGAAAGAGTGATTGTATTGGCGTCCGGAGATAAGGTCTTAGAAGAGCATATACTTCTTGAGAATGAGCCCAGAGCATCAACTCCCATACAAATCATCCCCTTCTCCCAAAACATGACTCTTGCGGAAATGGAAAAAAGATTGATCCTAGAAACTCTGGCTTCTTTAAAGAACAATAAAACAAAAAGCGCGTTAAAGCTGGGGATCAGCCTTCGCACGCTTCGTAATAAACTAAAAGAATATCAGGTTAGTTAGATTGGATTCTAGAAACATAAGCATTCTTTAATGCTCTTAAGAATGCTAACTCTTCTGGATGATTTCCATTTGCTTTTTGATCTCTTATCTCTTTATTTAGTTCTACAATTCTCTTTGCACATGCTGCTAGGGAAGGAAGCGGCTGATGCTCAGTTGCATCTATTGCTTTTTGAGCATTGATATTATTTGTAATAGCTGCTGACATAATTACCTCTTTATTATATATGGTATTAATTAACAGTGACTATTATATCAAATATTTAATTATAATTCAACGTTAATTTAACTATAAATAAATAATTTTATATACTCATTTACAATGAGTTGGAAAGCCTTCCATTTCTCATGTACAGGCTCACCTTCAGGATTCTCCCTCCTTATATAGTGGGAGAGGAGAGGTAGGGTGTCATAGAAAAGGACCTGATAGGCGATCTCCTCTTCTAAATCCATCTGGGCTACTACCATTCTACCGCTCTCTTGAGAAACTGCTGATTCCCTAACAAGAATGGAAGCGAATTCTTGGCATTTGAGGAGGCTAGCCTTTAGCTTTTCTAGAACAGCCCCTACTTGATCTGTTGAAAACTTTGTCTTTTGGATTTGGGCGTAGAGCATTCCAGACAGGTCATAGGAACGGAGAAAATCGATCTCTTTTAGGGGCTTAAAATGAGGAATTGAAAGACCTGATGATGCATTAAAAAATGAGACTTTAGGAAATCTCTTTGCATAGGCAGATAAAACAGAAGCTTCCATCACCCATCTTACATTAGTAAGAAGGCCATTTTTTTCTACGATCCTATCTTCTGCAATGAGTGTATCTTTCTGGATCGTGTTGTTTTCCGTGACGCCCTCCGCATAGCGTTTTCCTGCACTATAGGCAAGGTCCACTCCTGCTAAAATAATAGGACTACAGCCAAAGAAAATAGCCATAGCAAGAGAAAGAGAAGTAACAGAGAGCGCTTCCTTACTTAATTTTTCACCAATCAAAGGACCTTTTACACCAAGCTCTTCTTCCAGCCAGATATCTGCAACACTTGCGATAGCAGATCTTAAATATCCGGTAGGCCCATTAAAAGTAGAAAAGATCTCTTTTTTGGTACGAAGATGGTAGATCATCGGGATCTCAAATCCAAAGCTTGCCTTGCATCTTTCAAGCTCTTCGTGATTAGGATCAACCATTATCCCTAGATGGGGCTGCACTCCTTGTGAAGTGAGAGCAGCGATGGCCGACCCTCCAGCAATAATGAGGGCTTTATTTTGCAGCGTTTTTAACTGAGGAATGGCGTTTTTAAGGGAGGGTCCTGCTCCGCAAAGGATCGCAGGTATTCCCGTAAAAGCTCCCTTCCACTGGTTCACCATAAAAGAAGATGGAAGCCGTTTGAAATTAGCAACTGTATTTGCAAAAGGAATGTAGGAGTAGAAACGATCTAAAAGAAGTCCTTCGGATAAAGTTGTTTTACGGAACAGATCTAAACGAAAGGTCTCAAAAAACTTTTTCTTTGTTTTGTGCGGTGCGGCTAACGCTTCAATTCTTTTTACAGGAAAAGTTTGGGCAAGCTCATCAGTTAATGCCTCTTTTTCATTTGGAAACAGAAAATAGAGGTGGACTTTAGGATCTTGCAGAATGCCCTTAGCATGTTCTGTATGCAAGAAAGTAGCTAAATGTGAGGGATTGTCCTCGATGTAAATTAATGATCGTTTTGAGCCTAACCATTCTTTCAATTGAAGATAGGATTCACCAAGACCAAGACCGTAGATATAGAGAGCATCCGCGTTTTCAATCTCTTTCGTTTGTATCCAGTCAGATTTGATTTTAGGTATTTTTGAAAGAGAGAGATCTCTTAAAAGAAAGCCAATTTTAGGAAAACGATCAAAAAGGATTTCCTGATTCTCTTTAAAGTGCTTTGCCGTCAGCATTGTAGATCTTTTCCTTTCCCTCTTTTTTTCCTAGATGAAAATGGGTCTCTCTTTTTGGCTTTCCATTCTCCCAGAAGAGCTCGCACTTGCCGTGAAGGGTGCCATCTTTGTAATGAAGTAGCGATTTTACCTGTCCATTTTCATAGAAGTATTCTTGTTTTCCCACTGGCAGATCATCTTTAAACCTTTCAGTGGAATAAAGCTTTCCGTCAGGGTAGTAACGAAGGGCTTTTCCTTGCCTTTTTCCTAAATAAAACCAAGTAATAGATAGAAGCTTTCCTTGGCTGTTATAAAAAGAAGAGGGGCCGTGGAGTTCACTTTGGTGATAGTAGGTCTTTGATTTCACTTCTTTATTGCTAAAGTATTGGATGTGCACCTCTTTCAAATCCCCTTCTAGTGAAATGGATAATTCAGGATCAGAGAGAAAAAAATGGTTCCCTTGGACTTCATATCTTTCTAACATTTGAACGCTCCCAGATGCTCTTTGATTGCCTGTTTGAAGAACAAAAGACGGTTTAGCTCTTTGATCTCTTCCTGTTTGATATCTTTTAAAAGGATATGCTGGAAGATCTCCCAAAGAGGCTGTAGTAAGGTGTTATAGACAAGCTCATTTCTAAATCGGTCCTCATATTCTTCAAAAGGCTTCTTTTCGTATTTTTTTTCTAACTCAACCATTGCCTCATCCACCATGAAGTCGAATAGATGGAGATTTGCTTCAATTTCCTTAAAATAGGTTTCGGATTTTGAAAGGGTTTTAGATTTTGTTTGATAGAGCGCTTGATGGACAAGGCCTTTTAAATCGTAGGATAAGGTAAGATTTCGTTTGGCCTCTTGTAATGACATCTGTCTACCAAATCCAAGCCCCCCTTCGGTGCAGTTAATAATCGAATGGTTTTCTTCGATCCATTTAGCAGCCATGAGCCAGTCTTTTTGAGTTAAGACTGCATTTCCTGCCATGTCGTTTACTTTTACAAGATGAGACCCATCTTCTTTTTCTTTGAGACCCGAACCTTCCGCGTAGGATTTATTCTCAGTGAAGGCAAGGTCCATTCCTACTAGAATAATGGGCCCGCAGCCGAAATATTTTGCAACTGCGATCAAAAATGTGGAGACATTCCATCCCGCTTGAAAGACTTCACTTTTTAGGCCTAATTTTTCATTTAGCCAGGTCAAAAGAGGAAACCCTTCATGATCCCCAGCAAGAATTTTTTCTCCATGAACTAAGGAGAAGTTTTCTGATGAGACTCTATTCTGATAAAGAAATGGAACCTCGAAAAAATGCTGGCTTTTAAAAGTTGTAAAAGGCGCTTCTTTGTCAATTGCAGCAGCAAAGGAAGGAGTTACTTGCAAAGATTCCATCGCATTGAGAGCTGAACCTCCCGCAAAGATGAGCGCTTTGGAAGAGAGCTCTTTTAACATGTGGCCATTTTTCTTTAAGCTGGGACCAGCTCCTACGATAATGGCAGGAATTCCCGAAAAAGCATTTTTTAAACTTTCTATTTCCCAAAGCTTATTTGTGCTTTTGATATTTTTGTAAGTGTTTGAATAGAGCTTTACCCCAAAATCGCTAAACTCTGAAAAGGTCAAAAAAACGCCCAGTGCGATATCCGGGAACATCGTTTCAATTTTTTGCCAAAGGCTCTTTTTAGCATACTGTGCTGATGCAAAGACTTCCGTCTTTAGGAAGAGAGTCTTCCAAGCAATTTGTTTTAAAACTGAAACAATTGCTAATGGCGTCTCTAAAAAAAAGAACTCACAGCCTGCTGGGACATTTTGCACTTTGGGATCATCTTCGATCACAAAGATCTTTTTCTTAGAATTTTTTAGATGGGAGAGAGACTCTACCCCGTAAACTACAATGCTTTCAGTCATTTGGTCACTGCTTTAACAAGTTCAATGTAGGAGGGAAGAAACGGGCAACTATCATATTTCTTTTCTTTCGTTAACCAAAAGGTCTTCACATTGTCTTTTGATGCAAGAGCAATAAAAAAAGCCTCTACCGTCTCATTATAGCTAATTACCTGTCTAAGCGCATCCTCATTTATTTTTTCAGCTTTGCATTCGATTATAATTAAGGGATAGAGAGGGAAACTGGGATGAATATCCTTTGCATAGGCAAGGATATCAATCCTTCTTTTAGGATCTACTTTTTTGTTCTTTAAATGAGGAAGCTCTTTTAGCTCTTTTTCAATCGCTATTAAACTTCTAGGAAACCCTAAACCCTCTACCATATGATTTAGAAGTTTTTGACGGACCAATTCTTCGGGCTGTGCTCTAGCCAACTTCTATCTCGGCAAAGTTCCCATCTTCTCTTCTATAGAGAACTTTGATTTTTTGATCTTCTTCGCTGCGGTAGATAAAGACAGGGGCAGATGAGCACTCTAGCATCATGATTGCATAATCATGAGTGAGAGTTCTTAAATTGACTTTTTCAGTAGCTACAATCTTATGGAGTTGAAAGCGCTCCTGCTCTTTCAGCCAGGTCTCCGCCTCAATATCTGTATTGATCTCATTCAATTCGTCTCTTTGTGGCTGCAGAACATTGACATTCAGATCAACAGCTCCCACACCTGATGCGGCATGCTCCATCATTTTTGTTTTATACTTCATGATGAGCCTGAGCATTCTGTCAGATGCCTTATCGATTGCAGAATAAAGATTATCAGTGCTTGCGTGGGATTTAATTTGAAAATGCTGAAAGTTTAACAGAAAGACGCAGGAGTGCTCTAAACGCTGCACATCTAAAGTGACTACAATATCTAAAATTTTATCTGTGTACCTTTCAA
>DATIJO010000019.1:0-7765 GCA_035478555.1 Chlamydiales bacterium | reverse complement strand
CGCTCACAACTTCAGGCTCTTCAGAGGCAAGAGTAAGCTCTGGGGGATCTTCTTCAGGTGGAGGTGGTGGATTATTTTTTTCGTCCATTGATTTTGAACCTAGCAAAAAGGTTTTACTTTAGCAACTGCTTCAAAATACTGCAATTACATATAATGTCCTACCTATGACCTCTTTAATCTTAGAAAGCAGCTCTTGTAAAGCCTCTCTTATCGTCTGTCATGAAGGTAAGGTAGTAGAAAAATATTTCTTTAACGGCGGAAGCGGGCTCTCCCAGAACTTCTTTCTAACCCTTGAAAAACTAGGCTTAGATTGGAAATCCCTCACCTATATAGCATGCGGAATCGGCCCCGGCTCTTTTACCGGAATCCGTATCTCTGCAGCCATTGCTCAAACTTTTGCCTATGCCCATTCGATTCCCCTTATTCCCTTTTGCTCCCTCCTTGCCTTTACTCCTTCAATAACAGGTCCCTACTTTACTGCTTTTGATGCTAAGTCCTTTGGTATCTATCTCTTAAAAAACGACTGGAAAGAAGCCAAAGCAGTTTCCTGGGAAGATCTTCCAAAATATGGTTGTTCACAGCTCTATTCACCTGAGGCAGAAGGTATACGAAAAAGGACCCCTATTCCTTGTATAGAGACCGAGTGCAACCCTTCCTTTTTGGCCTCCTACTGTGAAAATAAATTTATCAATAAAGAATTTTCTTCTTCGTATCTACTTCCCCTTACCTATCTTAAAGTTCCTTGAAGAAAAGAGAAAAATCCATTATTATTGCTTCCATAACTTAACCATTTAGGGAAAGAGAATGACAAGTGTAAAGGTCCGAGTAGGCGAACCCATCGACAAAGCTCTGCGAGCACTCAAGAAAAAACTAGACAAAGAAGGGGTAATGAAAGCAGCAAAAGCTCACCGCTTCTATGATAAACCCTCTGTAAAGAGCAGGGCAAAATCCAAAGCGGCGATGAAAAGGGCGAAAAACGTCTACCGCCGAGAGATCTAAACTCATCTTTTTGCCTCGAGGTATCCAAATTTATGAAAGATTTTTATAACATTCTAGAGATACCGAGAGACGCAAGTCCGGAAGACATTAAAAAAGCTTATCGTAAAAAAGCTCTTGCTTACCATCCTGACCGCAATCCCGGCGATCCCAAAGCAGAAGCCAAATTCAAAGAAGTTTCCGAAGCATACGAAGTCTTAAGTGACGAAAATAAACGCCGCGTTTACGACCAATACGGCGAAGAAGGCGTCAAAGGATTTGGCGCTGGCGGTCCAGGCGGACCCGGACCCGGCGGATTTAGTTCTATGGAAGAAGCTCTTCGTACATTCATGGGTGCCTTTGGCGGCGGAATGGGCGGAGGCGGCGAATCCATCTTTGATTCTTTCTTCGGCGGCGGCGGATTTGAAGGGGGAGCCCCAGGCGGCGCTCGTAAAGGGGCAAGCAAAAAGACCACACTTAAAATCACTTTCGAAGAGGCAATGTCAGGCTGCGAAAAAGAGATCGCAATGACAAGTCTTGTTGAATGTTCAGCCTGTGACGGACGCGGCGCTAAAACTAAAAACGGCATCCAAACCTGTGCTACCTGCCAAGGAAAAGGACAAGTCTTTCAAAGCCGCGGATTCTTTAGCATGTCCTCTACCTGTCCTACCTGTCACGGCGAGGGCCAGATCATAGTCAATCCTTGCCCTGAATGCCAAGGCGAAGGCCGCGTAAAAACAAAAAAGAAGGTCAAAATCAAAATACCCGCAGGCGTTGACACCGGCATGAGGCTCAAAATGAGCGGCCATGGCGATGCAGGCGAAGCAGGAGGACCTCCTGGAGACCTCTTTGTTTATATCGAAGTAGAAGCCCATGAAGGATTCCGTAGAGAAGGAGATGATATCTCCGTTGATCTTCCTCTCACTTTCTCAGAAGCTGCTCTTGGCTGCAAAAAAGAGATCCCAACTCCGCTCGGTGAAATGTGCAAACTGGTCATCCCCGATGGCACCCAGGCCGGCAAAGTTTTCCGCATCAAAGGCAAAGGCTTTCCGAATGTCCACGGCCAAGGAACGGGCGATCTTCTTGCTGTCATCTTTATAGAAACCCCAGTGAAGCTCACCGAAAAACAAAAAGATCTTCTTCGCGAATTTGAAAAACTAGAAACTCCCCAAAATCATCCCAAGAAAAAGGGATTTCTTGACCGCATTAAGGTTTTTTTTTCAAAATCTTAAGACCAATATTTAATGGAATATGAACTCCCCATAGAGCTGCAAGATTCCCTTTTAGCTCTTGTGAAAGATATTCCTCATCAAAAGCTCATCCAAGCGGGTGTTGAACTAACATCCAATTACCGCACCCACCACTCACTCTTCTCTAAAGAAGAATAGTTGGCTTATCTCATCACACGTATGCCTGCAACTTACGCGGTCATCTACCATCTCTTACAAAAAATACAGACTCCTATCTCTACCTTTCTTGATTTAGGAGCAGGGCCTGGGACATCCCTTTGGGCAGCGCACTCTCTTTTTCCATCGCTTACCACAACTCTCATAGAAAAAGATCCTGACATGATCTCGCTTGGGAAAAGACTCTCTCCTCCCCTTTCACCCAAATGGAAACAAGCAGATATTACAACTGTAGATATACAGCCTCATGATCTTATTCTCCTCTCTTACGTTATTGGGGAACTACCCATCTCAGATCTTCCACCTCTTATTGAAAAGGCCTGGAAGAATGCCTCTCAATATCTCATGATCATTGAACCCGGTACTCCGCACGGTTTTGAAAGGATCAGATTAGTGAGAGAAAAGCTCACATCTCTTGGCTGCCACATTCTCGCACCCTGCCCCCATGCCAACTCATGTCCAATGGCAAAGAATGACTGGTGCCATTTCTCAAGACGTATACCTAGAACCTCTCTGCATAGAATAATGAAGAGTGGTACTTTAGGCTATGAAGATGAAAAATTTAGCTACTTGATTGCTGGCAAAACTCCAACAGAAACCCATTCTCGTATTCTTCGTCATCCTCAAAGAAACCCAGGGCATGTAACTTTTTCGCTATGCACTCCAGATGGCCTTCAAACCCAAACACTCTCTAAAAAATTTCAAGAGTATAAGAAGGCAAAAAAACTGGAATGGGGAGATGAGTTACCCTACTTCAGAAGTTCTAAAGAACCTACATAAGATCTTGAATAGGGATCCTGCCTATGCCAAGTCATCTGAACGTGTAGCTTGGAAAGATCGTTCCTATTTCTAAAACGCCAAAAGGTGTTCTCAATAATATCGTCCCGGATGAAAAACAGGCTCACACCCCAGGAATCTGCAAACACAAGAGAGTAGCCCTTCTCTCTTGCTAAATGAAACAAGGCAAGCGCACTTGCACCGTAGTAATTGGTATAATCCCACTTTCGATTGGGATCGTAGATCACCACTTTATCTTCGTCTGGTGAAAAATTGGCGTTATAATTGATGACGATCATCCTTGGTTTGTAATGATCTGACATGGCTTGCCAGATATAAAAATCATTGGAGTGAAGATCAATTGAGAGAAGATCAAACTCATGAGGAACATGATATTTCTGAAGAAGGGTATTCACATTAACAGCTGTGATCCATTCTTTATGAAGATTGATCGAGTGGTTTTCATTTTCAGCATCTAAGAGAAGACCTTTCCATCCTTTCTCTCTTAAATGCCAGGTATTGCTCATGAAGTAGCCATCCCCTGCTCCCAAATCTACAAAAAATTGGGAAGGAGCGCCGATGCATTCACAAATCTTCTCAATGACTCCGTCTTCTCCATTTTGACTATGGATAGATTGCTCATACTTTTTGAGTTCGACTAAATTGAGAGGTTTATATTTTAGATGAAAAGGTGAATAGCCCACCGAAAGGAGCAGAACAAGAGAACAAAGAAGATATTTCATAAAAGTCCTATGTAATGGGGAGATATTTAAAGGATTCTCTTGAAAAAATGTCAAATAAATTGCTTTTTCAAGTAGAAATTTTATTTTGTAAACACTTTATTAAAATTGGTTCATATTCCTGAATTGAGTAAAATATTCCGACTATGGATTTTCATTTTTTGTGGAAAGGGATTGTTCTCGGTTTTTCGATTGCGGCCCCCGTAGGCCCGATTGGAATCCTTTGCATCCGCAGGACCCTTCAATATGGAAGGTTATCGGGGCTGTTCTCAGGACTTGGAGCTGCCGTTGCAGACACTCTTTATGGGGTCATCGCAGCTTGCGGCCTTACTCTGATCTCTGATTTTATCCTATCCAAAGAGATCTGGCTTCGCCTTCTTGGCGGACTGTTTCTTCTCTATTTAGGCTCTAGGACATTCCTCTCAAAAAAGATTGCTATAACCGATGCTCCTCCCCATCAAACTCTTCTTTCAGACTTCTTTTCTACCTTTCTTTTGACTATCACAAATCCTATGACTATCCTTGCCTATTTGGCCATTTTTGCGGCCCTTGGGATTGCTGAACAACATAGCACCTTTTCCCATGCAAGTTGGCTAGTGACAGGAGTTCTATTTGGATCTCTCTTCTGGTGGCTGATCCTAAGCGAAGGGATCACCTTCTTCCGAAAAAGGGTCACTGAAAAGGCTATGACCTGGGTCAACCGTATGGCAGGTCTTACTATTGCCGTGTTTGGCTTTGCTGCTATCTTAAGTATTCTTTGGCTTAAATAATAAGTTTGCTAGGCTAAGGAAATGGATCCTTGGCTTCTTGCAGCATTTTGGTTTTTTCTTGCGCTTCTTGCTGATTTTCTATCCATTCGTTTGAAACTTGCTGTTGCCTTAACAGAAATTCTCGTAGGGACGATCATCGCCTATCTCATTAGCTTATGGATGCCCCAATATGCAAATTTCGGATCAGACATCTCTTGGATCAAGACCATTGCTGGTTTCGGAGCGGTCCTTTTAACTTTTCTTGCGGGTACAGAATTAGATCCCGCTGCTTTAAAAGGACATATGAAAGAGATCCTATTGATCGGACTTGTAGGATTTTTTGCTCCTTTTATTGGATGCGCGGCTGTCGCTTACTATCTACTTCATTGGACACTCTTAGCAAGTCTTCTTACAGGCATCGCTCTCTCTACCACATCGGTAGCTGTTGTCTATGCAGTCATGTTGGAACTTGGTTTAAACAAAACCAAGTTTGGTAAAGCTGTGCTTGCAGCCTGTTTTGTTAACGATCTAGGAACTGTTCTTGCATTAGGTTTCATTTTCTCACCCTTTACTTGGAAAAGCGCGGTATTTATTGGTGCTGCAATTATTATTTTTGCGTTTCTTCCTAGACTTACCAAAGCCACCTTTAAAAAATGGGGCCATCGCCATTCCGAGCAAGAGGCGAAATATCTCTTTTTATTCCTATTTATTTTGGGATTTTTGGCCTTCTGGTCAGGAAGCGAACCAGTACTGCCTGCCTATATCATGGGAATGATGCTTGCGCCTATTTTTGATAAAGATGCCATCCTTGTAAAAAGAGTTCGCGCCATCACTTTTGGCCTTCTAACGCCTTTTTACTTTATCAGGGCAGGCGCTTTAGTCTCGCTACCCGCCATCTATCATGCGCCACTGATCTTCCTCATCTTATTCCTAGCCAAGATGGCAACCAAGGGAATCGGTGTCTATCCCGCTGCGAAAATGTCCAACTACCCAAGAAAAGATGCTATCTATACCACTCTGCTCATGTCTACCGGCCTCACCTTTGGAACTATCGCATCTCTTTACGGACTATCTCACAATCTCATCGATAAAAATCAATACTCACTCCTAGTTGCAGCAGTGATTGCAAGCGCGATCATACCTACCATCATCGCAAATGCGTTCTTCTTGCCTAAACATCATCTTCAGCCGCACGGAAAAGAGCTTCCCGATTTACCGATAAAATGATAGCCTCTTTTGGCTTATGCGTTTTTTGCTATTTCTGTTGTTATTAGCGAGTCGGCTTTTTAGTCATGATTTCGCAACCTGCTTCTTGAATGGGCAGCTTGGCAATCAAATGTTTCAGGTTGCTGCTACGATTAGCTATGCCTTAGAACATGGCTGCGAGGCTGTCTTCCCGGATATTCAGCAAGCGAGGGATGGAGAGATCAACGCTAAGTACATCTTTCACCGTTTAAATACTTCTCCTATGCCCTCTTTTTTTACCTTCAACGAAGCCCATTCTAATCGCTACGCACCTATTCCCTACTATCCCGGAAGAAATATACGCCTCTTCGGCCATTTTGAAAGTGAAAAGTACTTTGAGAAATATAAAGATCAAATTCGAGATCTCTTTGCACCTACGCAAGAGATCGTTGATCAGATCTATGCTAAATATGGCGAACTCTTAAGTGAGCCTACAGTTGCAGTTCATGTGAGAACATTCATAATCGATGGTCGCATCCCCCAATATGTTGGGATTGGAGGAGCAGATTGGAGCTATTATCGTAGGGCCATTGACTTTTTTCCGGAGCATTATCATCTGTTAGTTTTTTCCGATGCCATCCAATGGACAAAGAAATATTTTCCCCGTTTTCCTAACCGAAAAATTACCTTTATTCAAGGAAATCCGCACCATGTGGATTTTTATTTTATCTCTTTATGCGACCATCAGATCATCTCTCCTGAATCAACTTTTTCTTGGTGGGCAGCTTGGCTAAATAAAAATCCAAATAAAAAAGTCATCCTTCCGGACACTTGGAATGACCTATTAGAAAATGACACCATTCCTCCCGGATGGATTGCGATTAAGAAAAGGAACCTATGAAGAAACTTTGCATCATTTTTCTCTCAGCTCTTTTCCTATCTTTTACTAGTCCCGTAAAAAGGCAAGAAAAAGTAGATCTCAAAGTTTCTGTGATCGTGCCCTGCGTTGCCTTCCATTTCCATCACCTCTTGCCTTTGCTTAAATATTACGCAAATCAGACCATTCCACCCGATGAAGTGGTGATCTCGCTTTCTGAAACAGAAAAGTTAAAAGAGGGTGAGATTGCTTTTTTAGAAAATCAGTTTTGGCCTTTCAAGTTAATCATTATTCCCCATGCCAAGAGAAAATCTGCAGGGATGAACAGAAATATCGCCTGTAGAGAAGCTAGTGGGGATATCCTGATGCTGCAGGACGCAGACGATGTACCCCACCCTCAAAGAGTAGAAATTGTAAAAATGCTTTTTGAGACCTATGAGATCGACCATCTCATCCATAAATTCTGTACTGAGATATCTGCATTTAGACCGGTAAAACGGATGGATTTGAGAAAGTATTCTACCTATACAGCGATTGAAGATACACACAATGGAAATATTGTGATCTCTTCAAAATTAAAGCGCTATCTGCAGTGGGAAGATGTCAAAAAGGTTGATCATGACATTCCCTTCAATGAAAGGGTCTATAAGCTATTTCCAAATACCGCTGTCCTAATGTCTCCTTTGATCTGCTACAGACAGCCTTTGTCTGCCTTCATGCATCACTTACAAGAGAAACAGTAACTCTCTATATTTGGGAAGCTGCCAGAGACGGTCGTCCATCCACTCTTCCAAGCTATCGATGTATTTTCTTGCCGTTTGCATTTGAGGGGCCACCTCTTCTGCAAAGATCCTTGCCTCTTCTTCTCCATGATGAGAAGTTGCCTTCTTCACAAGCTCTTCCACATGGTCTATCTCTTTCATGGCTTGGTGAAGCGGAAGCTTTTTCAATAATGCTGGTTCAACTTCTTTTACAAGCTTTTGGTATTCCAAAGCAGAAGGTAGGATTTGGGTGCGGAAGATCTCCATCATTAGCTTTGCCTCTGTATGAGATCGG
>DATIJO010000018.1:0-2486 GCA_035478555.1 Chlamydiales bacterium | reverse complement strand
CATACATTCTCCAAGGTCGGGTTTGATCCCAAATTGAGCCCATTATAGAGAAGTCGGGATAGAAAACTCAATATTTTTCTATAAATCACTGATATTAAATGACTTAAATTGTTAAATAATTATTTACTTTAATTCAAATATTTGTTATAATTTTAGTAATTAATTTTAATAAAACTAATAAGGAGATAATTATGTCAGTTCAAGCAACAGGCTTTAGCCAGAGTTCACAAGCGGCATTGGCGATGGGGGCCCCTGAGATAGATGGGTTTTTAGTAGTCAGTCAAACTGTAGAAGATATTGCAGAAGTCTCATTTTCAGATTTTTCTGAGACATCCCTTACACGTGATCTTTCACACACAGAGGTAGAAGTAGATGATGTTGATGATCATGAACTATCCCTAAGTGAAAGTAATGAGGAACCTGCGAAAGATTGGTTAGATGAAGAAATCGATTCTGCGTCCGAAAGAGGAAGGGTTCAACAATTAGAATTTGATGAACCTTCAAGTGATGATGAAATTGGATCAATGGTATTAACTAAAGCCCCAATTACAAAAGCAAAAAGAGAAATGGTTGATGATGAAGAAATTGATGGTAAAGCTTTTAAAGCTGAAAGAAGGATGATTAGACGAGAAAGAAGAATAACCATATTACAAAGAAGAATTGAACGAAGTGAGAGAATCTTAGAAATACAAGCTACGGCTGCAACTGCAGCAGCAGTGGATGATCAGCAAGATGAACAGAGTAGCTGCGGCATTATTGATAGAGTTACAGGCTTTGCATGCGATGTTTTCAAAAATGGTTACCAATTGTTTCAACTTGGTGCAACTCTTCTTTCAAATAGAAGACTCTTCGCCTAAAAATATCACTTCTATTCTTACTTGAAAAACTTAGGTTGTCGGTTAGATGACCTAAGTTTTTTTTATTCCCGATTGCCTAAAATCCTATAGAAATATTTTAATGCAGCAATGAAACGATTTCGGTTCATTGCTGTTGTTCTTGGCATAGTTCTTTTCTCTTTTTTTATTATCTTTGTTTTGCAAGGTGAGAAGTCTCTATTAACTCATCCGGAAGGTGTGATTGCAAAGGGCCAGTTGGATGCAATCTCCTGGCAATATCTCTTGATGCTGATTGTGATAGTTCCCACATTCATCTTTTTAATGGTTATATTCTGGAAGCAAAGCAGGAAGAAAGAGAAGAAATATGATCCGGAGCGTACCTTTGGATGGAAGGGAGAAGTAGTTCTTTGGATGTTTCCCTTATGCGTAGTCATTGGAATGATTTTTATCACATGGGAGTCAACCCATAGGTTAGATCCTTATAAACCAATCGGAGATAAGAAGCCGCTTGTTATTCAAGTAGTAGCATTAGATTGGAAGTGGCTATTTATCTACCCTGAGCAGGGGATTGCAACGATCAACTATATTCAGATTCCTGAGAAACAGCCGGTCCATTTTTTACTTGCGGCGGATGGATCTCCGATGAACTCTTTTTGGATACCGCAATTGAGCGGTCAGATCTACGCGATGTCGGGAATGATCACGCAACTACACATCCTAGCAAATAAAACAGGAGTCTATACAGGTAGAGCTGCTGAGATCAATGGAGAGGGTTTTGCGGACATGCTGTTTACAGTGAAGTCTACAGGAATAGGAGAATTTGAAGAGTGGATTGATAAAGTAAAAGCATCTTCAAATGAACTGAACGAGAGTACTTATAACGAACTTCTCAAGCCCTCGCAAAATCATCCGGTTGTGCTCTATTCCAGCGTAGATAAAGAGCTCTTTCACAAAATTGTTATGAAATATATGAGCCCATGAAGAAGTTTTTCTTTGGAAGATTGACCTTAGATGCTTTGCCC
The DNA here is from genome assembly GCA_035478555.1 of Chlamydiales bacterium. GTDB lineage: Bacteria > Chlamydiota > Chlamydiia > Chlamydiales > SM23-39 > DATIJO01. Next base: position 628 of record DATIJO010000018.1, on the reverse strand, counting down.
CACCACTGGTATACCATTGGGGCGACTGTTTTTATTGCTCTTGCTCTTATCGTGATTGCCATCCTACTAACGAAGACTAAACGTTGGTCTTGGCTCTGGAATGAATGGTTAACTTCTACCGATCCTAAGAAGATCGGGGTCATGTACATGATCGCATCGTTAGTCATGCTTTTCAGAGCGCTTGTTGATTCGGGGATGTTATGGCTGCAGCAGGCGATGGCTGCGGATTCACCTGGCTATCTAACACCTACGCACTTTCAGGAGATCTTTACCGCGCATGGCGACATCATGGTCTTTTTCGTGGTGATGGGATTTTTCTTTGGGTTTATGAACTGGATTGTTCCTTTGCAGATTGGATACAGAGATCTTGCTTTTCCCTTTTTGAACTCTCTTGGCTTCTGGCTCTATGTTGCAGGCGCGATATTGATCAATCTCTTCTTTGTGATAGGTGGCCATTTTGCAAATACAGGATGGCTTGCGCCCACTCCTCTTTCTGAGTTGGAATTTAATCCAAATACAGGCGTTGACTATCTGATTTGGAGTTTGCAGCTATCGGGTTTAGGGAGCCTTCTTTCAGGCATCAACTTTATGGTCACGATCATTAAGTGCAGGGCCCCAGGCATGACTT
>DATIJO010000017.1:0-1710 GCA_035478555.1 Chlamydiales bacterium | reverse complement strand
TGTATTTCGCTCATGGCTAGACGTCTATCGGGTGAAAAAGAGTCTGTACGATGTATTTTGCCAGGAGATTTTTTTGTTTGATCTACTTCGCCTTCAGGCTTTCTTTTAGGGCTGTGAGTTTGGACTTGAGTAACTGACATGTTAATTACCTTAAATTAAAAATTAATAATATTATTATAAACTAAACCGTAGAAAATTTCTATTTTTATTCCAAATATTATAAACTAAATAATTAAGTTTGTCAATTATATTTAAGTCTATGCTAATCAGAGGCTTGCAGATGGCGGATGAGGCTAGCCGCAGCGATAGGGGCTGTCTCGGTCCTTAGGATGTAGGGAGAGAGCTTCACCCCTATTATATGGTGCTGTTGAAAATAGGAGATTTCAGCTTCAGTGAAGCCCTTTTCGGGACCTGTAAAAAAGAGGGTATCGGTGAGGGGGAGGGGAAGAGACTGGTTGATCAGTAGAGGAGCTTCCTTTTTGGTATCCCCAAAAAACCTGTGTCCTTCGATCAGAGGAATCTCTTGAAGAGAAGAAAAGAGGTGGAATTCGGGCAGATCTAACCTTCCGCATTGTTTCATAGCGGAGATAAGCAGATTTTTAAGACGGTTTCTCTGGTTTAGGGTGAGCTGCTCTTTTTCAGAGTTGTCAGCAATGAATACAGAAAAAGAAGTTACGCCAAGTTCGGTTCCTTTTTCTAAGATCCACTCAAGCTTTGGCATGCGAATCATAGGAAGGACAAGGAGGCATCTTGAGGGAAGCGTCTTTTCATAATGGACCTTTTCTATTTTCACGAGCGCTTGTGTTTTCAGCATCTCATTCAAAGTGCAGGTAGCGAGAGACCCTTTACCATTGATCAATTCTAATTCCTCACCGGGCTGTAAGCGTAATACTCGCATATGGGCAAGCTCTTCCCCTTCAATAGGTAGACTATCGTGAGGAGAAAAAGAAGCATCTAAAAAGAAACGGTTTACCGGCATTAGCTAAATCCTTGCTTGCAGAGCGCTTTTTTTAATATATCAGAAAGGCTGCTTGTTTTCTTATAGGGATAAGCGATTTTTTTTAGATCTTCTAGGGTGAGGACATGGAAAGCGCTAAGTTTCAGATAGTGTTTTTTGATCTTTTTTAGCTTGGTAAAGTTGAAGACTAATTTAAATCGGAAGTCATTAACAAGAGCATCTTCAATCTTGTTGTAGAGGATCTTCTCATCGCATTCTATGTTCAGTTGGTGTTCAAATGCAGTAGGGATAATCACGAAAAGAAAATCCGAAGCATAGATGTTTTTTAGTGTTTTCAAATGTGGAAGAAGTTTTTCAAACTCTTCTTTTTCGGGAGGCAAGATAATACAGATAGAATCCCAGCGATAGGACTTTTGGATAACCTTATTTACATGCTGCTTAAAACGGTTATGCTGCCAAAGCCATTCGCCTGGAGATTTCTTGATGCTCTCTTGCAGTTGGGCGAGGGATGCGTTCATGAGCCTAATGATCTCTTCATCCATGGGTTTTGAGAGATCAGGCCATAAAGGTTCAGAATAGTGGATATGGTACTTTCCCTTTTTTCTTCTGGTGGTGGCTACCATGATAGGAGAGCCCGTCTTATAGGCTAAAATAGCAGGCGCTGTAGATGTCCATGCCTTTCTTCCAAAAAAGGGGAAGGCATAGCCGCTATCAGGCATGCCTTGGTCGCCAACAATTCCTAGAAATACTCC
>DATIJO010000016.1:0-3745 GCA_035478555.1 Chlamydiales bacterium | reverse complement strand
ATCGCCAAGCATCGTTTCAGGTCTAGTTGTTGCAATGACTATATTGCCCTTGCCTCCCTGAAGCGGATAGCGGAAATGCCATAAAAAGGAGTCTCTCTCCTCATGTTCTACTTCATCATCTGCAATGGCTGTCTGCGTTATGGGGTCCCAGTTAACTAGATAATCTCCCCGATAGATAAGTCCATCTTCATAGAGCCTTTTAAAAGCAGTTCTTACGGCCAGATTGCTCTTATCGTCCATGGTAAAGCGAAGCCTCTCCCAGTCGCAGCTGCTTCCCAGCTTCTTCAGCTGATCTAAGATCTTGCTCTGGTTGTCCTCTTTAAACTTCCATACATGGGCTAAAAACTCTTCCCGGTCGTAATCTTTACGTCTTTTCCCTTCTTTGGCAAAGAGCATCCTCTCAACCATCGTCTGCGTAGCGATACCCGCATGGTCGGTTCCCGGCAGCCACAAGGTCTCAAAACCCTGCATCCGCTTATAGCGGATCAAAATGTCTTGTAAAGTGCCGACCAGCGCATGGCCCATATGGAGCACTCCCGTCACATTGGGAGGGGGCATAGTGATCGTATAGGGTTTTTTTGAGTTATTGGCGTCAGCGTGAAAAAACCTTCCCTTTTGCCAATAGTGATACCACTTATCTTCGACCTGTTTAGGATCGTATGCTTTGGGAAGTGTTTCTGACATGCTTTGCCTTTTTCTTAGCAAAAAAGGATAGCAGATTCAATTCTGACAGTCTAAGAATTTTTACAAAAAAAATCCTAGGGAGGTCTCTCTAGGATTTAATGTGGTTACTTTATTGAATCCCTTTAGATGTTTAATTACGTAATCGATAATGGGGTATCCCACTCGCTGCTTCCGTAAGATCCTGCCAGTTTTCGCTTGGAAAATTGCGTTTAAGCCATGACAAAGCTGTATGTTCATCAAGGGATGTTATTTTTTCTTGAATCTGAGCTTTAAGAGATTGAATTTTTCTTTGATGTTCTATCTTCATTGCTTGATCGGGAGGAGTTACAGCTCTTTCATCTCCAACATGTGAACCTAATTGCATATAAGCAGTAGATTCATCTCTACTCGTGCTCGAAGAGGACCAGCATGAACTGATTTTTGCTTTTATGCTTTGTAAGGCATTTGAAATACAATCCACAATGCAAGGTGTATTTGCTGAACTTCTAAAATATACTGCATCCGGTGCTGACATAATTATTATCTCCTTATTTTTTTATAATTTGATCATTGTTTATTATTATCTATTAATATCCTGTACCCACCGTTTGTAAGTGTAGTAGAAAGCATTTCATCTACTAATACTCCGGGCGACTTAGCTTGTAATGATCCCCCTTCAAGTTCCATTGCCTGACTTACTCGCGTCAGTGCATTTTTAGAGTTATCAGACCTAATCTTTGCGAAAAGATCTGCACACTTTTTTTGAAGAGTAGTCAAAGCCTTGCCAATTGAATTACAAAATTGGTTACTTGGAATACATTTAAAACAGTTACTTATTGCAGACATTCTTCTCTCCTTTTTTTATTAAATCTTTTTATCTGTCAAAGCTGCACGTTTCTTTGCTTTTTTGACCATTTCTGCTTGTTCTTTGTCTGTAAATCTCCTCAGCTCAGTGTTCCGTTCTTTTATCCAAGCAGATTCAAAGCGCTCTGGCGTTTTTACTAATGTTGCTTCCACAAAACGGATGTATAGCGCTTCGTTACTGAAGCTCTTTAAGATCCTAGTATTATTTTTGACGTATTCCACTAATTGTTGGATCCTGGTTTCAGTGAGAAGTTTTTTTGCAGTTTTTGCCTGTTGATAGTCTTGCCATCGATCCTTGATTTTTGTAACGAAGCTAGGTTCACTCTGTTTGTTTTCTTCTTTAGCAGACGATGGAGCGGTTGTTAATAAAGCTCTTGCTTCTAATATTGCTGACATAATTATTTCCTTATTAGTTTTTTAATTTAATATGCTAATATTATATAAAATTTTTACTAATAAATCAATCAATTAATTAATTAATATTAATTATGCAAGCAATTGATAATAAATAGATTATAAAATCGAAGAATAGAGAAGACCGGCGGCTAATGCGCTATCGATCTCAACGCCATTCTTAAGCTCTTGAAAGAGAGTATCTTTCGAAATAAGAGTAGGCTCAATGAATTCAAAGGACTCTAGCTTAGGGTCTTGTGTTTTTTTGATAGAATAGGCTGCAAAAAGAAAGACCTTTTGGTCACAAAGGGCAGAAAGGGGAAAGAAGGAGCCAAGCAGTTTAAAGCTGGAAGAGGTATAGCCGGTTTCTTCTAATAGCTCTCTTGCGGCTGCTTTTTCAGGCTCTTCATTTTGTTCAATACGCCCGCCTGGGCAAGTAAAAAGATATCGCCCTATTGGATGGCGGTACTCTTTGTTGATAAGAAACCTGCCAACATCATCTTGGGCTAGCACACAGACAGCATGGGCCTTTGCGGAGATGACCATGTAAGTGCCAATGTCGCCCTTGTGGTTTTTGAGAGTGTCTTTTCGGATATCGCAAAAACCCTCGTAAATGGACTCAGACTTTTCGATTTTAGGTTTCATAGGGAAGATGCCTTTTTCTCAAACTGTTTGTACTGGGCATCATCTCCGATGGTAAGAAAGAAGAGGGCGAGCTGTCTATAGAGTTCTTTCTTTTCCCAGAGGAAGGCTTCTTTGATCCAGCCTTTTTTCTCATCGATCCTGCCAATTAGGAAGTGGGCAGGAAGAGAGGTAGTAGGAGGGAAAGGAATCTCTAGAACATGAGAAAAGTGGATCATTGCTTTTTCAGGGTTTTCTGAGAGATAGAGATAGGCGCCGTAGGGGAAGAAAAGAGGGCTCTCTTCTTGTTCTAGGATATCTTTAGAGTAGGATGAAAGGAGAGTAGATGCCTCTTTTATCCGCTCTTCTTTTAAAAGATGCCAGAGAAGGAGGGAGTCGAGATAGGGAAGATCGGCCTTTTCAAAAGTGTACTCTTTTCGTTTTTTCCAGAAGGCTTCAATAGAAGCGGTCTCTTTTTTAAGGAGGGCTTTTTTAAGAATGTAGAGAAGGACCCTGGTTTCTCTTCGGGAAAACTTGGAAGGGATAAGAGAAAAAAAATTTTTTAAGCTCAAGGATGCGGGCTTATAGGGAGAAAGGAGGGCTAAGGATAGAAGGTCAAGTCCCTTTCTTGCAGTTGGTTTTGTTTTTAAATAGAGGATCATCTCTTTTAATTCTTTAAAATAGCCAAGTTCTAAAAGACAAAAGAGCGCGTTTTCTAAAGAGATCTCATCACATGGCTCATGTTTGGTAAGCGCTTTAACGATCTCCATGAGGGTCTCTTTTCGATTGATCCAGAAAGCTAGGATCAAAGCAAGTCTTGCCGCATGATTGGTATAGGCAGCAGGAGGAGAGAGTTCGAGAAAGGGTAAATGCTCCCAATGTTTCTCTAGACTATTGATGAGGTTGGATGTGTCTTTACTTTTAATAGTTCTGGGGAAGTAGCGGATGGCAAGTAAGATCATTCGATAGGCGGTATCGCGGTTTTGGTGGGAGCTTTCATGCATGCGATAGATGATATGCTCTTCAAGGATGGGAAGAAGGGGATGCTTTGGGAATTTACGCAGGGCAAATTCTAGGTATTTTGCTTCCTCTTGATGGTCTTGCAAAGCTTCAAAGACCATGGACTTTCCCATGTACTCAAGAGGAGCACCGGGTGTGCCGTGAAGATTTTCTAACTCCTTGTGGGCAAGATCAAAAAGAGCGG
>DATIJO010000015.1:0-1610 GCA_035478555.1 Chlamydiales bacterium | reverse complement strand
GATTTTTTTGGTCCCTTATGTATCGCAGGCGTTCAGGCAGATGAAAAACACATCAAAGAGCTGCTAGCCTTGGGTGTCAAAGATAGCAAAAAAATTACTGACAAGAGTGTTCTTACATTAAGTGCAAAAATTAAAAAAGCTTGTCCTCATGCAATTGTTTTCATTTCTCCTAAGAAATACAATGAGCTTTATGGAAAATTTCAGAACCTCAATAAACTCCTGGCTTGGGGTCATGCAACTGCAATTGCCGAACTTGTCGCAAAAACTGGCTGCACAGAGGTCATCATCGATCAATTTGCAAGCGAACATGTGGTTCAAAATGCACTCAACCAGAAGAAAATCAAGGTTGCACTTACACAGCGCCACCGCGCAGAAGCAGATCCGGTTGTAGCAGCTGCCTCCATCTTGGCAAGAGCCGCTTTTTTAGAGGGGTTGGAACAATTGAGCAAACAATATGAAATGCAGATCCCAAAAGGTGCGTCTTCTCAAGTGATACGCATTGGCAAACAATTGGTGAGAAAGTTTGGGAAAGAGATTCTTGAACTCACCGCTAAACTGCACTTTAAAACAAAAGATGAGGTTCTTCATGATCAAACAGCTGATTTTGAATAATCTTGTTCTCATCGATTCATGCCAAATTGATTTTACTCCTTCATTCAATGTTGTCACAGGAGAGACGGGAGCTGGTAAAACTGCTCTCATTGAGGCAATTGCACTGGCTTTAGGACAGCGCGCGGATAGCAGTCTCATCCGAAAGGGAAGCGATAAAGCGCATCTTGAAATTTCTTTTAACATCGAAGGGCTCTTTTCTCTTAAAAAACAGCTTGAAGAGTCTGGTATCCCCTCTGACGAAGATGAAGAGCTCATCATCCGTAGAGAGATCACAAAAGAGGGTAAAAATCGCTGTTTTGTCAATTGCATCATGGTTCCCCTTTCCTTTCTTCAAAAGATCGGCACCTTTCTCATCGATGTGATCGATCAGCAGACCCATCACACTCTTTGTCATAGCGATGCACAGCGCGACCTTATTGATCTTTTTGGGAATTTAGAAAATCTGCTGGGGGATTTTCAGACAAGCTTTGCAAAAGAAAAGCAATATCAGCAAAAGCTCAAAGAGCTCGAAGAACTTTCTTTAAAGCGAGAGCGAAATGAAGAGATCTGGCGCTTTCAATTAGAAGAAATTCAAACTGCTCACTTGAAAGAGGGAGAAGAGGAAGAAGTCTTTGAAAAACATCAAAAACTAGCTCACGCATGCCAGCTAGGTGAAAAGGTCGATCATATCCTCAAGGGCCTTTCTGAAAATTCAAGTGCTGTTCTACTTCAAGTTTCCAAATTCATTAAAGGAATCGATTCTCTTCTTTGCTTAGATAAAACTCTTCAGGATGTATCTTTACTCCTGCATGAGTCTCACATTGTTCTTTCTGAGGCTGCGCGCTCTCTACAATCTTATTCCCAAAACCTAGACTCAGATCCAAATGCTTTCCAATATTTAGAAAACCGTTTGAATACATGGGCGCATCTTAAAAAAAAATATGGCAGCTCCTTTAAAGAGATCGAAGCGTACAAGCTCAAAGTGCAAGAAGAACTCAAGCATCTTGAAACTCTCTCCG
>DATIJO010000014.1:0-2205 GCA_035478555.1 Chlamydiales bacterium | reverse complement strand
CCGCGGTATTTGGTGCCGGCGATCATCAAAGTAAGGTCAAGGGCAATTAGCTTTTTTCCACGTAAGTTGTCGGGTACGTTCCCATTCACAATTGCTTGGGCAAGACCTTCTACAATAGCGGTCTTCCCTACTCCCGCTTCTCCAATAAGAACAGGGTTATTTTTTCTTCTTCTGCAAAGGATTAGGATCAGACGCTCGACCTCATCTTTTCTGCCAATGACAGGGTCCATTTTACCTTCGCGGCAAAGCTCAGTAAGATCATGGCCATAGGCGCGTAGAGCAGGCATTTTGTCCGCAGCCAGAGCTCTATCTTGCGGGCGTTGTGCAGAAGATGTAGAACTGGTGCCTACAGGTGGGAGTTGAAGATTAAATGTCTCCAGTTCCTTTAATACTTCCTTTCTAATCTCTTTGAGGTTGACATTGAGATTCTCAAGAACTTGAGCTGCTACGCCGTCTGTTTGGCGTAAAAGCGACAATAATAGGTGTTCGGTCCCTACATAATTATGGTTGAGATTGGCAGCCTCTTCGTTGGCAAATTCAAAAACTTTCTTTACTTTTCCAGTAAGGGCGGGGTCTCCATAAACCTGTATTTCAGGTCCAAAGCCTACAATCCTCTCTACTTCAGTGCGGATAATGTCATAATCGAGGTTTAGATTTCGGAGTACATTGACCGCTATCCCCTGACCTAGTTTAAGGAGGCCAAGTAGGATATGCTCGGTTCCTAAGTAGTTGTGGTTCAGCCTTTGGGCTTCTTTTTTTGCGAGTTTGATGACCTGTTTTGCTCGGTTAGTAAATTTGTCAAACATACAGCCACCTAGGTTTAAAGTTTTTTATAGCAGACACCCTATCAGGCCCAGGTATCCTACTATTCTATTATAAAGTTTCTAACTATTTTTGTAAATTTTAAGGGATTTTGTTATAGTTTATTAACCTGAACCCAAAAAAAATGATTATATGCTAGCTCGGACAAGGCTCAATTGAAGGGTAACGTAGTCCCCGTTCTGAATGAGGAGCACCATTGCCAAAGAGGCAAGGGCGACGAAGAAGATCAATTGAGCGAAGTCGGAGCTTGCAGATTGTCATCTTTTTTTGGTTCTGATTAATAATTTCTCTATGTTAAAAATATTTGATACAGGAAAGAATAGCGCTGAAAAGAATATGCTCCTCGATGCGGAGCTATTAAAAAATCTGGGTGACACCCCGATCCTCCATTTCTACGATTGGGAAGGGGATTCCCTGACCTACGGCTACTTTCTAAAGCCGGAAAAGCTGTTAGATCTAGAAGAGCTGAAAAAACAAAATATCTCCTTTGCAAGAAGACCGACAGGGGGAGGGATAGTTTTCCACATTTGGGACCTTGCCTTTTCCTTTCTCATGCCTGCAGGCCATCCCTCCTTTTCTCTAAATCCCCTGGACAACTACCGGTTTGTCAATCAGATCGTGTTGAATGCCATGGAGGATTGTTTTGGCTCTAAGCTTGCTCTTACCCCCGAACATTTCCCAAATGTTGCTAACACAAGTGAAAACTTTTGCATGGCAAGGCCTACCAAATATGATGTGATCAAAAAAGGGATAAAAATCGCAGGCGCTGCCCAAAGGCTTACAAAAGCTGGCTATCTACATCAAGGAACGATCTCTTTAGTAAAACCGGATAGAGATCTTTTAATCCCTATTCTTAAAGGCAACAAAGAACTAGTGGATGCCATGGAAAGGCATGCCTTTTGTCCTCTAGGAAATGAAAAAAATAAGCTTTACGAAACAAGAAAAAACATTCAAAATTATTTAACTAAACATTTTTCAAACAATGAGCTATCCTAGTCCATCTATGTCTAAACAAAAAACTGCTATTAATCCTACCCGTGCCGAAAACTATCCTGAGTGGTACCAAGAGGTTATTAAAGCTGCTGACTTAGCGGAAAACTCTCCTGTTCGTGGATGCATGATCATTAAACCCTGGGGATATAGCCTCTGGGAGAATCTGCAAAAGATCCTGGATGGAATGATCAAAGAGACTGGCCACCAGAATGCCTATTTTCCTCTGTTCATACCTTTAAGTTTTTTGGAGAAAGAATCGGAGCATATTGAGGGGTTTGCCAAAGAGTGCGCAGTAGTCACCCATCATAGGCTTGAGAAGAATAAAGAGGGAAAATTGGTCCCTGCAGGCCCTTTGGAAGAGCCTTTAATTGTTCGCCCAACTTCGGAAAT
>DATIJO010000013.1:0-6809 GCA_035478555.1 Chlamydiales bacterium | reverse complement strand
TTCTTTTATCTGAGACACCTACCCACTCTGACTCTCTCATTCTAAACGTCCATACAGCAAGAAGAACTTATGCAATGGACCGAAAATACATCTCGAAGCATCTAGGCGCCGGCATTTCTGTATGCGGCTATGATCCACGAGGCATTCATGAGAGTACTGGCACCGCATCGGAAGGCGGGCATTATCTTGATGCCAAGACTGTGGTAGAAGCTCTTCATAATAAGCACGGCTATCCCATTCATAAAATCTGGGCGACTGGATCTTGCGGAGGTGGGCCAATGGTTGCCTATTTGAAAAAAGAGTACCATGACAAAGGGATCAATATCGTTTTACAAAACACTTTTACCTCTCTTGCAGCAACCATTAGAAATCAACCCTTCCCTGCGTCACTTATCGGAAGATTGGGCATTGATGCGGTCCAAACCCAAGACCCTGAAACCTGCGCGCTTGTAGAACAAGATAACTTCAATACTCTTGAAAAACTTGAGTCTCTCCAACCATACCAAGGCCATCAGGGGGGCGTCTCCATGATCCTCTATGCAACTAGAGATACAACTTTAGCTCCTGAAGATGGAGCTAGGCTATCTGCAGCAGCTGAAAAGATAGGCAAGACCTACACAATGATCAGAGATACCGATCAAGGTAAAGATGGCCATATCAATGATCCGACAGAAGAGCCGGCGATCTGGAAGAAATATGTAGAGATAATCGGGTAAAAAAAGGAATTTATCTACCACCCGCTCGTAGAACTCGCTAGAGGACACAAAGAGCACAGAGTAGGAGAGAAAGATATATTTCTCTTCCCTCTCTGTGTACTCTGTGCTCTCTAGCGAACTCTGTGAGCGGGTGGTACATTATTTCTTATTTTTGGTTTTGTTTTTCAAAATCAGAAAGCAGGGAATTGCCATCTTGGATTGCCCTATCCAAAGCCTCTTTAGGAGTGATCTCACCTTTGAAGGCTTTTTCTAGATAATCGATGATTTTTTCACGAACAATGGTATACCCGCCCAGGCGAATGCCACGGGTATACGGGGTTGAAGGCCTTTGCATGACTTCAAGCACTGCAATTTCCGCTGCTGGGTTCTCTTCATAGAAGCCTTTCTTCTTAGAAAGGTAGTAAGCAGCTTCCGTGATAGGAAGATAACCTGTTTTCTGATGCCAGTACGCTTGCACTTCAGGCGAGGAGAGGTAGTTAAAAAATTGGGCTATTCCTCGGTAGATCTCCTCATCAAATCCTGAAATTGCCCAAAATGAGGATCCTCCAACAGGAAGAGCATAGGGAGTTTTTGTGACGTCAGGATAGTAAGGAATAAATCCCACACCGATGGGAGATTTAGACATTTTTTTCAAAATGGAAAAGCGGTTGGCGCCTTGCATGATAATTCCGCATTTGCCTTCAGCAAAATACTTTTCAGGCTCCATGGTAAAACGGCCCAAGTATTGAAAAATCCCTGTTTTTTCCCAAGAGACAAGATTTTCTAAATGGCGAACTTCAGTAGGACCATTAAAGATAAGCCTTGCTCCTGGCCCCTTAAACCCATTGTCCAAAGTTGCAAAAGGAAGATTGTGGATTGCTGTAGTATATTCTAGGTGATAGGCAGCAGGCCATGCAGTGACAAAGCCTTTATATCCCGCATTTACCAGTTTCAATCCTGCCTGTTCTATCTCCGGCCAAGTAGCAGGGGGTTTATTGGGATCAAGTCCCGCTTTAGTAAAAGCCTCTTTATTATAGAACATGATCCCAGTCGATGCGTTCCAGGGAAGAGAGTACATTTTGTGGTCATGGGCGGAATAAAAATCCCTTACCGTGTCAATGTAAACAGCTGAATCAAACTTTTTATAAAACCTGCGCATCAGCTCTTCTACTGAGTAGAACATCTCAGGTTTCATCATCATCGTTTCAGTAGCTACTTCAAAGACCTGTAGAATATGCGGAGGATCCCCTCTATCAAAAGCCTCCACTCCCTTGTTGAAGACTTCAGTATAATTTCCCTTATGGACCAAACGAATTTGATAGGTCCCCGATTGATGATTGAAGTCCTCTACCACTTCAGCAAAGATGTCCTTGAGAAATCCTTCGAAAGCATGCCAGAAGATAATCTCCTTGCCCAAGAGAAGAGAATGAGAAAACAAAAAAAGAAGAAAAAGATTCCTAAACATAAGGAAAGAAGTCTAGACCTAAGTCTTATAAAAATCAATGGAACTTTTGGCGCAATTTACTATGTTTTACACTGTAGGTAAAATAGATGATGAGCCCGATGATAAGGATCGAAGCTAGCTCAATCCAGGTCACAGGAGATAAAAAGAACATCTGCATAACACAGCAGATGATCCCTAAGATAGGAATAAAGGGAACTAACGGAACTTTAAAACTTCGCTTCATTTCAGGATAAGTGTAACGAAGGATGAGAACGCCCAAACATACGATAGCAAATAGAAATAAGGCAGCAATAGACACTAGCTCAGCTAGAATATTAATGGGAAAGATCCCCGATACTATTAAAATGACAATGCTAGTAATAATCGTGGAGTAGAGAGGGGTGTGAGTCCTCGAGTTTACCCTACTAAAACACTTTGGAATAAGCCCGTCGTTGCCAATAGCAAAAAAGACCCGTGTTTGGCTTAGCAATTGAATTAAAAGGACGGATGCTAGAGCGACAATAATTGCAATTTTCATGACCACGCCAAACCAGAAAAATTTGGGGCCCATGGCATTCAGCACAACCGCCATTGGGTCGGGTACATTCAAGAGCTTATAGCTAACAACCCCCGTTAAAACAATCGCAGTAAGGATATAGAGAAAAGCGCTGACGCCTAAAGACCCTAAGACACCTTTAGGAAGAGAGGTTTGCGGTTTTTTTGCCTCTTGTGCAAGCGTTGGCACCATATCAAAGCCAATGTAGGCATAAAACAAGAGTCCTGCAGCTCGCAAGATTCCGCTCCATCCATATTGACCAAATGTTTCACTTGTAGGAATAAAAGGCCTAAAGTTATCCATATGGATAAAAGAAAAGCCTAGCAAGATAAAGAAAAGAAGAGCTGCGATTTTAATAAAGACCATGATGTTATTGAAAAGAGCTGCAGCCCGAATTCCAACTGATACTAAGATGCCTAATAATACCACAAGCAGTATAGCTGGCACATTGATTAAAGCCCCCGTGAGCTGCCAGCCTGTTTCGGGTTGGTAGGCAAGAGGCGCCTGCGAAAAAGTAGGAGAAAAAATCACCCCAAAATCTTTCAGAAAACTTACAAAATATCCCGACCAACCTACCGCTACGCTAGCAGCGGAAATCAGATATTGGGTGGTTAAAGAACATCCCACAAGCCAAGCGGGAAATTCCCCTAAAGTCACATAGGCATAGGAGTAGGAGCCTCCTGACAATGGGATCATCGATGAAAGCTCTGCATAGCAAAGGCCCGCCAAAAGACAGATAATCGCTGAGATTACGAAGGACAGGATAATCGCAGGGCCCGCATAGACCGCGGCTGCTTGTCCAGTCACGACAAATATCCCGGACCCAATAATCCCGCCAATACCAATTCCAGTAAGCTGCCAAGGTCCTAAATGCCTTCTTAGCTTTGGTCCCGTTTCCGCTCCTGACTTCAGGGATTTTTTAATATATAGGTTTCTTTTGGCCATAAATTTTGTAATGACAGAAAGAACATTCAAGATCAACAGGTTTTCATTTTAGGAATACAATATTGAATGCCTCTATAAAGAAGCTGCAATAAAAGAGTTAAAACAAAAAGAGGAATACTGAGAATGCCAATGGTAAAATGAAGGAAGGTAAAGAAAATACGGACCCCTCGTCTATTTTCATAGGCAGGATCGTTTTTGAGCATAGCAAGTCTGTCAGAGCCGGTATATACTCTTGCGTGTGCCTTGAGCGGATTTTCCATTTTTTCCGGAAATACTCGGTAGACCGAGACATTTTTCCCTTCCGGAAAGAAACCCATTGAAGCTACTAGATCATTCTCTTGGTAATAGATATTTACCTCTACCGATCCATCAAAGGTCTCTTTCCAGTAGAGCCCGGGAGGATTGTAGACATCCAGGCTTTGGATCTTTTCTCTATGGTCATATAAGGTATGGAAACAAAGGGCCCCGCCTAGGCTCATCCCAAATAATCTAACTCCTGTTTTTCCTTGGAGCCATTCAGCGATCTTTCCTTTTCCCCATAAATAAGGCGCTCTCCCGACCGAGAAAAAGGGAGTGCAGTCAGCAAGAAGGGTAGCTACAAAACCATCGGCTGCAGGATAGGTAGTTCCTAAGAAAGTCAAAAGAGGAGGGCCGTTTTCTGAAACCAAGGCATAAGCCACAATAGGGCTTGAAAAGAACTTAGGTGTAAGCTCGATCCTCTTTTCCAATTGATATTCCACCGCTTCCCATTTTCCATTGATCTTTTGAGGAATGGTAAATGTGGTCCCCTCTTCAGGATAAGAGTAGGGAATTAGAGAAATGATATTTCCCACAAAAGCTTGAAACAATGTCTCTTCCTGAGGCGATGGCATTCTTAAACACGCATACTCAAGTATGCTTGCAAGCTCGCCTTCCATTCCTCTTAACAATCTTAAATCCTTCTCCAGGAAAACTCCCTTTAGGTTTTGTAGGTTGGTAAGCCAAGTAGAGGAAAAATCCCCTCTTCCCAAAAGAAACTGAATGATCTCATGGAGTTCAGGGTCATTGGGATAGGCGCTCACATCAATCCCCTTTCCTAAATAGACAACCGCTTCCCGAAGAGCTGCCTCAATTTGTTCTAACTTTTCTATCGTTAACGGCTCATTTTCCCTGCAATTGATCTCACGAGACGCTAGCCCTTCATCCCAAATTCTCTGAAAAAGCTCGTCATCTTGAATACCTAACTTTAGCTGTAAATGGGTCTTTACCTTCCCCAGGAAAGCTTTATGGATTTTCGACTCTAAAAGAAAGTTTCTCTTATAGAGAGGCAAATGAAAAAAGGCATGGCGAACCTCCATGTCCAACACCTTCTGTCCATGCAAAGTAAATACCCTAAGCTGCACTTCCTTCCGGTAAGGGCCGATCTCCATTCTTCTTGCAATTTGATCTACCCTTTCCATTTCCCTTTGAAAGTCGTCCCAGTCATCGGGCGCTTTAGTAAATGACTTTTTTCTCAGCACAGAATCCTTTTCTACTATTTCTTGTGATTCTCTTATCTTAAATACCCTACTTCCGGCCTCTAATAAAGGTTTTATTTCTTCAAAAGGAATCCTTAAAAGATCTTCCCCATCAATTCTCTCACCGTCTTCAGCTTTGATATGCGTGAGGCAGTAATCAGTGCCGGATAAAGTTAGTAGCGGAGGGGTTTCTGCCATAAAACAAACAATAATTATTGAAATGAAATTTTCAAGAATACTAATTAATTAATCAATCGTAAAAAGAGATAAAAAGAAATTTTAACTTAACCAGCAAGAGGAAAAACTTAAGCTACTTTTTCCATTTTTTAGATAAAAAGTCTTACCAATATCCCATAACTTTTCAGGAATTGCATTTTGTTCGAAAACAAACGTGCCGAAATTGGGCTCGAAGAGAAAGTATTGGCTATTTGATTTGATTAAACCGATAGCATGTGAATCTTCTCCAGCGTTGAATCCTCCTAGATAACATCCATCCTGCAGGTTCTCAAGAAACTGAGTGAATTTAATATTGATATCAGTAGGTACTTCTTCTTGACAATAGGTCCGAGGAGGTCCCATTTGAAGACCAAAATGTTTACTAATAATCTTACAGCGCCGGGCTGAAATTCGAGCGAACGCTAACCTTTTATTGGAAATTTTCTCTAAACGAAAATTATTCACTTGTTCTTCAGCTTGTTCGTCAAATTGAGTTAATATTTTGTCAGATTGTGCTTCTATCTCTTTGAGTTTTTGTATGCTTTGATCCTCTGGAAGCGCACGGGCCTGATCATAGTGCTCGTGTAACAATCGCACCGTTTCTTCATGTTTCTCGTTTACCCATTGCACTGTTTCTTCTATCTTTTGTTTCAACCATGTATCCCATCGGGTATATTCCTTTTCAATGATCTGAGTGATATCTAAAGCACGATAGAAAATTTGTGCTAACTGAGCTTTATCCGAAGCGCCATTTACATAGTTAGAGCTAATCTCGCGTATCGCTTCAATAGGCGATATCCCCATTTGGATTTTTATCAGATATTCTTTCATAAAATCCAAACTCATCCCAAAACAAATTCCCTTTCCTACACGAGCTAGTTTCTCCTGTTTAAGAGGAATTTTTTTTGTGCCAATCTTTAACCAACTATCGACAACTTGCGTACCATAACGAACCCGAAGGGCATTTAGTTCTGTATCTGAAGAGAAGGCGGGGGTACATCCATTATAGGAAAAGTCTACTAGTTCATTCCCAAACCGAAAGTAGGTAAAAAGCTTATTACCTCCCAGATTAAATTGATTACCGGCCATCAAATAGTAGGTGTGAGAAAGATCTCTATTGAAGATGTAGCAAGCAACAGAAACAACCAGTAAGCCTAAAGCATAAAGGCTTCGTCCTACGAACTGACTGAATACTCGTACACCCTTACAATACTTATCGCAAAAAGGCGTAGAATTTATTTTGATATCTGGATTAATTGTAATTGCTGTCATGGCAAAAATTATAATCCAATTGCAATTTTAATTCAATATTTCAAGTTAATATTTAATTAAAGTAGTTTAAATTAATAAATAAAAAAATTTGTTTTTTAAACTCCTTTTAAGTGTTTATCAATATCACTTAAAATGTTTGACCAGTGTTGATTTTCGATGCCCGCAGCAAGAAGCACCCTTTCTTC
>DATIJO010000012.1:0-2054 GCA_035478555.1 Chlamydiales bacterium | reverse complement strand
GAAGCCTTAGTGGAAAAGCTCATGGCTACATCGGATGTCATTATCCCGCTCGCGGCAATTGTTGGAGCGCCCGCCTGCGCAGCATCTCCTGTTCTTGCAAAAGCGATCAACTATGATGCTATCCGCTTTATATTAAAAAAGAGCTCTCCTCAGCAGATGATCCTCTTTCCCAATACCAATAGCGGATACGGCGTTGGTCAAAAGGATAAATTTTGCAATGAGCTAAGTCCCTTAAAGCCTATCTCGCTTTACGGGCAGCTGAAAGTTCAAATAGAAAATGAGCTTCTGGACTCCGGAAAGGCTGTCTCTTTTCGTTTGGCTACGGTATTTGGGGTCTCCCCTCGCATGCGCCTTGATCTACTAGTAAATGACTTTACCTTCCGCGCATACCAAGATCGGTCACTCGTCCTTTTTGAAGAGCATTTCAAAAGAAATTACATCCATGTAAGAGATATCGCCGGCGCCTTTTATTTTGGCATTCGTAACTTCCCCAAAATGAAGGGACAGGCCTTCAATGTTGGGCTCTCCTCTGCTAACTTAAGCAAAAGAGAACTGGCTGAAAAGATCAAAAAGTATATCCCAGATCTTTATATTCACTCTGCGCCTGTTGGCGAAGATCCTGATAAAAGAGACTACATCGTAAGCAATGCAAAGCTAGAAAGTTTAGGATGGGGCCCCACTAAAACCTTGGACGACGGCATCAAGGAAATCATTGCCGCACATACTATCCTTAAACTCAATGCCTTTAAAAACTACTAAGAAAATTTCGCTTTTACTTCCAACACGAAAAAGAGTAGAGCGTGCCAATGCTTTCTTAAAGTCGGTTGTCGATACTGCTGCCTGTTTAGAAAAAATTGAAGTGGTTGCGGCCGTAGATGACGATGATCAAGAGAGCCAAGCTTTAGTTTCTCCCCACGCAAAACTCCTACTTCGTAAAGCGATCGGACCAAGGGCAAGGATGGGCGAGCTAAACACCCGCTGCCTACGTGAAGCTAAGGGTGATATCATCATGCTTGTTAATGATGATATTCTCATCCGAAGTAAAGATTGGGATACCCATTTAAGAGACGCAGATCAGCTCTTTAGCGACGGCATCTATCTCTTCCATGTAAAAGACGGCTTTAAGAATGAAAAATTTCCTATTTTTCCTATTCTTTCAAAACGGTTTTGCGACCTTATCCAAGACCCTTATCCAGCCGAATTTGGCGGCGATGGCAATGACACCCATCTCTACGATATCTTCTTAAGGCTGCAAGATCTAGGCCATGAGCGCATCATTTACCTTCCCGACGTCTTCTTTGAACATATGCATTATAAGCTGGGGAAAGCAGAGAACGATGCGGTCTACCAATCTAGATGCCATCTAGATGGAAACAAAACTTTCTATAACTTATGGCGCTACCGCGAAAGCCAAGTGGCAAGGATCGCTGCATTTATAAATGGAGATGAACTAACCAAGATATCTAAAGAAAGCCCAAATCTAAACAGCTTTTCTCAGATCTTTTCCTGCTCCTTGTCCTCTAAACAAAGTCTCTCCTATCGTATGAGCTACCTAGCTTATCATACGGCAAGAGAAATCTATCTTTCTTTAGGCTTGAACAGGATTAAAACCTGGATCAATATTTTGAGGAATAGGAAGGGATAGCTACCCTGTCTATTACTTCATGAAAATGCTGGATCTCTTTTTTGATATCTTTAGGATGATTGCCCACAAAGAAACCAAAGTCATGGGCAATGTTAGCGTTGATAATCTCACCCACTATATCGTGATTGCAGTACTTGATCACATCATGCCTTAAGAAGTTGCCTCCTGTGATGATGCGGTACTGGATATTATTCTTTTTTAATGCTCCAAGGATTTTTTTGCGGTCGAATTCCATAGCAGGATTTAAGATGAGGGCAAAAGAAAACCAGGAGCTTGTGCCATTTTCTTTTTGAATAATGAAGCGCTCATCATTTTTGAAAAGAGATACCCATAAAGCGGCATTTTCTCTTCTCACCTTTACAAAGTGATCTACTTTTTTGAGCTGCTCTAATCCAATTGCTCCGGATAG
>DATIJO010000011.1:0-7346 GCA_035478555.1 Chlamydiales bacterium | reverse complement strand
CTAATCTCCTTATTTTCAATGGTTTATGGAAACGAGGAGACATTCCCTTCCAACCCAAGGATCAAGGCTAAATTCCATGCTATTGATCCTAAGTCAGTTGCACAAAACTTTGCCTTCTATGAGCTTTATCCGGAGACCAAGGAAGGAAGAGATGCCCTTGTTCGAGCTTGGAACCTGCTCTCTTTAGGGAGTGAAAATAAAGAGGAAATCCTTCCCGACCTTCCGAAAATCGATATCCAGCCTTTGATCTCTTTGATCAACTATCAAAGCTCTAACCCGCCGGATCTAAGCCAGGACCAATTTTCCCTGATCAGAAAACTGGCCTCCCATCTGAAAAATAGGAAATTGAAGGGTTATGGGATGTGGGACGAAAAGGAGATTTTGGCCTTAGAGCCTAAGGAGATCGATCTTTCAAGGGCCTTATTTTTAGCCCAATATGGGACGAGTGACGAGGCGAAAAAAAAGATCGAGTTTTATGAAGCTGCGATCGATCTTATGGCCCTGCAGATCTTGGCCCACCTCTCACCAAACCCCAAGCCGTTAGATATTATCAGGACAATGAATGACTTTATCTTCCATGAGCTTCGCTTTCGCTTTCCCCCTCATTCTCTTTATGCCAAGGATATTGATCTTTATACCTTTCTTCCTTCAGTGATTGATTCAAGGAAAGGGGTCTGCTTAGGGGTATCTATTTTATATCTATGCCTTGCGCAAAGAATCGATTTGTCCTTAGAGGCAATTACTCCTCCTGGCCACATCTATGTCCGCTACAAGGAAAAAGAGGGAGAAGAGAGAAATATCGAAACTACCGCAAGAGGAATCCATGTTCCCTCCTCGATGTACATGGGAATGGAAGCAAAAAAATTGCAGGTAAGGGATATCAAAGAGGTGATCGGCCTTGCCTTCATCAACCAGGCCTCTGTCTCTTGGATGAGAGAGGACTACCAGACGGCGGTCAATCTCTATGAGAAGGCGCTACCCTACTTACCTAAAGACTATCTTTTGAAGCTGCTCCTTGGATATAACTATCTCTTTGTCGGGAAAGAAAAAGAGGGAAAAGCTCTTCTAAAAGAGATCAAAGATGCCATACCGGAACATGCTCTTCAGAGTGATAATGTCACGGAGGATTATCTTGCAGGAAAGACCGATGCTGAATCGATGAAAGTACTCTTCTTGCCTGTGGATGAAACAAGAGAGTCGATCATTGCAAAACAAAAAAAACTAGAAAGCATACTCGTTAAGTATCCGCAATTTAGAGCAGCGCTTTTATCTCTTGCAAGCTCTCACATGCAGCTTGGAAGAGAAAAAGAGGCGCTTCAAGTGTTGAAATTCTATCATGCAGTCGACGATAAAGATCCTGTGGTCAACTACTACCTTGCTGCAATTTATTTACAGCGATATGACTACGAAGAATCATGGAAACATCTGGAACAAGCAGAAAAAATCTTAAAAGAAAAACACCACTCCGCAGAACCTTTAAAGCAGGTACGCAGGGCCCTTCAAACCGTTTCACCTAAAAAGATGAATTTCTAAGGCCATTTTTTTCTTGTCATTGTTTTCGGAAGTTGCATAATGGGAAAAAAATAGGATCGCTATGAAACGCACTTCTTTTCTTTTAGTTGGCACTTTTCTTTTAGCCTGGGCAACTTTTCATTTTGACAGTCTTATGGCAAAGCCTGCAAGTCCCGGGATCAATTTTGATGCAATGACTAAAGAAGAAGAGTTTAAAACAGGGCTTCATAAATTAAGCACTGCTGAAAAGCTTGCTCTGCAAGAATGGGTCGCGCAAAGTTATAGCGCAAAACCTAAAGCAGCAAGACCTCCTCAAATATCCGAGGTCCTTGCGAATGGCCAGTATGTACAACTTACAGATGGCTCTCTCTGGAAGATCCATCCCAACGATACCCCCATTACCCAGGGCTGGATCACCCCGGTAGAGATCATTGTCCAGCAAAATGGCACCCCTCCCTATAACTACACCCTTACCAATTCCCTGACAGGGTCCATCGTCCGAGCCCAAGCGGCATCAAGCCTTCCTCCGGAAGTGCAAAAAAATCCCAATCCTCCTCCCCCTCCCCCTGAAAATAAGAAAAAACCACCCAAATAATAAAGGCAAAAGTCAAAAGGCAGAAGTCAAAAGTGCCGTTGAAGCAATTTCATTGCTTCTACTGTTAAAAAATTTTGTTGAAATTACATAAAAATTTTTTAGCTTGTTCCCTTTTAGGAGAATTTGTTATATTGCTCTCAATTTTTAATGGAAAAGAATTATGCCTAGACAATGTCAAGTTACTGGAAAAAGATCACGCCCCGGAAGATCCTATGCCCTACGTGGTATCGCTAAGAAGAAGAAAGGGATCGGTTTAAATATCACCGGTATTACCAAGAGACGCTTCAATCCCAATCTTTTCACCAAAAAGGTTTGGTTCCCGGAAGAAAATCGCTTTATCACTCTCAAACTTACTGCCTCTGCTCTTCGTACTCTTACAAAAAGAGGAGTAGGGCCTGTAGTTCGTGAGATGCGCGCAAATGGGGCAAAAGTCTAAGAGTTTACTCTTATCCTTTACCCTAATTCTTCTTTTTACTCTATTCATCAGGATAATCACAATTTCCCTATATCCTGATCTACCAAAAGAAAATGAGGTTATTTTTTATTCCAACCAGACAAAAAATGACCTCCGTATCCTCTTTTTAAATGCAATTGACCTCTCTAAAAAATCCATCCATCTTGTGATGTTTGGCCTATCCGACCCACAAATTTTAAGCAAACTCTCATGTAAACGTAACTTAGTCTCTACAAAAATTTTCTACGATCCTAAATCCTCTCCAAACCTGGATGAAATAGGCGGGATACCCGTACGGGAAGACCATCTCATGCATCAAAAAATAATCTGTGTAGATCAGAGGTTAGTCTTCTTAGGTTCGGCCAATATGACCTCGACCCTCTCTATGCATGACAATCTAGTATTAGGCCTTCACTCCCCTGAAATGGCAAAATTTTTAGAAGAAAATGCTCCCTTGCATTCCGGCAATATGAAGATGCAAATAGGCGATCAAAAAGCTGAGATTTGGTTGCTCCCTGATAGAAATGAAGGAGCATTGAATGCTGTAAAAGAGTCCATTCAAAAAGCCAAACATGAGATCCACCTGGCCATGTATACCCTCACCCATCAGGATCTTATCGAAGAGCTTCTAAATGCAATCTCAAGAGGAGTTAAGGTCATTGTCGCGGCAGACTCTCACGCAGCAAAAGGTGCCTCAGCTAAAGCCCTTCAAAAACTAAAACAGGGAAATGCTGAGGTGCTTCTTAGCACAGGGCTTCAGCTCTTTCACCATAAATTCCTATGCGTAGATCAGCATACTCTTATCCTAGGATCTGCGAATTGGACAAAATCGGCCTTCACAAAAAACCGTGACGTCTTTCTCATCCTAAACCCGTTAAATAAAACACAAAAAAAGCAGATGGCCAAGCTTTGGAAAGAGATCATTCGTGATTGCCGCCCGTTGGGCTAAAGTAGAAGCAAAGCATTTGCTTCCTCGGCACTTCTGACTTTTGACTTTTGACTTCTGCCTTACATTATGTTATGGGTAGAATATGGGAATAATGATTCTAAAAGTGGCCTTTTCGCTGTTCATTTTGATGGACCCGGTGGGAAATATCCCTCTATATATTGCCATCTTAAAAGAGATCCCGGCAAAAAGACAAAGATGGATCATTTTCCGTGAAATGATCATAGCGCTTGCAGTCATCATCCTCTTTAACTTCATTGGGGAAGGGCTCTTACGCTTTCTGAACATATCCGAAGCTACAGTGCAGATTGCGGGAGGAGTCATCCTCTTTATGATTGCGCTGAAAATGATATTCCCACCCGTTAATGGAACATCAAACTGGGGGATGCCAAAAGATGGCGGCGAGCCTTTTATCGTGCCTTTGGCCATACCCTTAGTTGCAGGGCCATCCGTGCTTGCTGCGGTCATCATCTATGTAAACCAGCAGACAAACTATTTTGTTATGATCGCTGCAATCGTTCTTGCCTGGATCGTATCTTTAATCATACTTCTCCTTGCTCCCAGTATAAGAAAAGTTTTGGGATGGCGGGGAATTACTGCTTGTGAAAGACTAATGGGGCTGATTTTAATCCTGATCGCTGTACAAATGTTTTTAACAGGATTAGCAAATCATAGAATTTTATTGTCAAAAGAACCAGAAGCCCTAATCCCGCTATTATTCAATGGAATCCAATTATAAATGCCTTCTAGCCTATGACGGAACACGTTATTTAGGCTGGCAGAAGACCAAAGAGGGCCCAAGCATTGAAGAAGAGCTCGAAAAAGCCCTTCAAGAGATCTTACAAGAAGAGATCCTTCTACAAGCAGCCAGCAGGACCGACAGAGGCGTTCATGCGAAAGGCCAGGTTGTGAACTTTCGAACAAGCAAAAAGGTGGATGTAAAAAAGCTTTTGAAAGGGGTAAACGCCCTACTGCCTAATGACATTGCCCTCCTTTCAATAGAAAAAGCATATCCAACTTTTCATCCCACCTTAGACGCTAAAGGGAAGGAATATCATTATGAGATATTCACGGGAAAAGTGCTGCTCCCTCAAAAAAGACACTTTGTGTGGCACTATCCCTATCCTCTAGCACTTGAAAAGATGTTAGAGGCAAAAGAGACCTTTATCGGCCAAAAAGAGTACCAGAGCTTCTGCAATATCCGAACAGAGGATGGCTCACGCGAGATCTATTCTATAGACATTGAAGAAAGGGAAAAGGACCATTTCCACTTCATCATCAAAGGAAGAAGCTTTCTTTATAAAATGGCCAGGACCATTGTTGGCTCACTTGTCTACGTTGGGAGAGGAAAGATAGAGGTAGACTCCCTCCCCCTTATCTTTACTGCAAAGGATAGACGCCTCGCAGGCATTACTGCGCCGGCCCACGGACTGACGCTTATGAATGTTTTTTATCTACTTGAGTGATCTCTTTGTCTTTTTTTTCTTCTGACTTCTGGGTCATCTCTTTTTCTGCCTGCTCATCTGAGAGAAGGGTTTTAAACTTTTCAAACTGAAGATCTGCAAGCTCAGGAGAAAAAGCATTTACCCTTTCATCTAAGAATCCATATCGTAAACCGATGAAAGCAATCTTTTCCTTTTTGCAGATCTCTTCGACAGGGGTTAGATGATTATGCTTATCATTGATAAAGAGGATCTTTTTTGGCTGCAGACGAAGTTCTGCGAGGAGTTTTTTTAAAGCAGTCCCCTTATGAGATCCGGCAGTAAAGAGAATCCCTTGGCGATAGATACAATGCTGGTCATTTTTAAAATAGATCTCTTCTTTAGAGGGACAAGTTCTTTCTAAATGCACATCTAGCGATTTTAATTGTTGTAGCGTCCGTAAAGAAAAACCATGATCACGGGTTGTAAGAGCAATAATCGTGTGGCCCTTATCTTGAAGATCTTTGATCAAAGCAGAGGTGTGCTTTTCTACTAATTTCATATCGGTAATGCACTGTACTGCCATCCATTCAGAAATTGCCTTCTCAAGGGCACCATGAGAAGTATACCCCTCTTTTTCATGCTTTTTGATTCGGTGGTTGAACCATTGGTCAGATCCAACTGTTTGGACAGGGCACATAATGGTATTATCAATATCGAAAACGATGAGCGGTTTATCCTCTAAGTATTTTTCCATTTCGCTGATGTACTTGATTTCGATGATCTCAGAAAAAAGAGGAAAAATAAAAAAAGAAAGAAGAAGGAATAAGGATCGCATGGGAAACTCCTATTTTTAATAGGAATTATAGCGATCAGGAGATTTTAAGTGGTAAACAGATGGACCCTGTGACAGGCTTGCTCATAACTATTGTAGTCTACGGATACTAACTTGGCTAATTGTTGATCTCTTTCTCTTTCACCTAGTTGAAGAATTTCCGCTGTGTTTTTTTGAATTCTAATAATCGTATCAATTCCAGTACGATAAGTGGAATAGTTTTTTGAATCTAAAGAAACCCAATCGCCTGGTCTTTTTATTCCTGCAATTTGGTTAATAGTTTTTTTCCCATCCTCTTCTTTTAAATTTGAGATCCATTCGTCAAGAGAGAGCGCTTGCGTTGAAGATGTGCTGAAATCAATGAGAAAAGTAGTAGGTCTTCCCTCTATATCAATGGCAATGGTAGGCGCTACATGATAGCTCCAATGATGTCCACCCGGAAAATGAATGTACTGTTTTCCCATTTTCTCCTGGGGGAATCCATACAAAGCTAATACATCGATAAGAAGCTGAGCTCTTCTATTACATCCTTTGCGGGTATTTTCCAGAGGAATAAAGCCACTTATGTGAGAAAGTAACATTCTAACAAAAGCATCAAGCTCTTCTTTGGTTGTAGGAAGCTTAGGCTGATGATATTGCTTCTCTATATATTGTCCGTAGGCTGTAGGAGAGAGATAAATATTTCCATTTTTTAAACGAGAATAATTGGTAACTTCGGACTTGGGCATCATCACTATGGTAGGGAACTCCCCAACACATGAAGTACAAACAGGGACTAAGGTTTCCTGGTATTTTTTTCTAGAATCTAAAAGAGTCTGAATCATCTTGGGCAGCTCAGGATCTTTGGAAACAACTTTTACTATTCCCCCCAGTTTTTCACAGATAGCCCGAAAACATCCATGTGTAGTTTTAGCAAACCTATCACTGAAATCCTGGAAGAACTCTTTATTTTTTAAAGCTTGGAAAAATGCTACTTTCGGTTTATCTACCTCTAATACCTCTTCCTCTTCGGGGACTACAGAGTAGGACTGAGAAGTAGCTATTTGAACTGGTAATGTCATAAATTTATAATTATTAGTAAATTAATATAATTATTATATATTAATTTATATTTTAATTCAATTAATATTAATTAATTGATAATCAGTTGTTTAGAAATTATAGATGGGATACTATGGAGGTATGATAGATCGAAATGACCCCTGTTATTGCGGTAGCGGCAAGAAATGGAAAAAATGCCACTACCCCCACCAACCCATTAAGGACTTTGCCAAGCTTGCCAATGAGTATCAAAAAAATTGGGGTATCAGGCTAAAAGACCAGGTGGCTATTGAGAAGATTAGGCAGGCCTGTAGCCTAGCTTCCAATATTTTGGACGAGCTTTGCAAAAAGGCCAAAGCCGGCGTTACCACCAATGAACTGGACAAACTGGCTGTCCGCCTTCACAAGGAGGCTAATGCAATTCCTGCCCCTTATGGGTATGGAGATCCCCCCTATCCAAAAAGCATCTGCACCTCTTTAAATGATGTGATCTGCCACGGCATTCCCGATGATACTCCTCTAAAAAAAGGCGATATTCTCAA
>DATIJO010000010.1:0-2118 GCA_035478555.1 Chlamydiales bacterium | reverse complement strand
AAAAGCGTCTGCCAAGCTCAGAGTCAAAAGTGAAGGTATCGCCGGCTACTATCCTTCCGCCCAAATAGCACTTTTCCAAGTTGATATTGTCTGTAGTCCCGCTTTCACGGCCCATGTCGTTATCAAATTCTACCCGGATCGAGGCCCAAGCTCTTTCAGATCGGTAATCAAGCATCAGGTTAAATTCTACGTCCCAAGCTTGCGCAGGCCTAAGCTTATCCGATCCCCTTTGCTTCACCCCATTTCTGGTTTCATGCGTGGTTTGGAATTCTGTTCTCGCTTCACCGCTGACAGAAAGGTCGCCGCCTAATTCCTTGACCGTGACAAGTCGTTTATCTCTAATCCATTGACGGAGCGCGTCCATATTGAACTTTTCAGTTTTCTGATCACCATCAACATCTTCTTGAGCATAAACTGCGGAAAAAGAAAAAAGGGCCGCAAAAACAATTAAACCGCGGCAAAACTTGAACATTTATTTCTATCCTTATCGTAATAATTAGTATTCGTGATAGAAAATGCTAGAGGAACCCTCTATTTTTTCCAAGGAGAATATGTCTATAAGCATCCCAATAAAAAATGTAACTCTTCAGGGAGAACTAGAAATTCCATCAAACACATCAGGAATTGTACTCTTTGCCCATGGATCGGGAAGCTCGCGCCTTAGCCCAAGAAACCAGTATGTGGCCAAAGTGTTAAGGGAACATGGCATTGCAACCCTTCTTTTTGATCTTCTTACCCAAAAAGAGGAGCAGGTAGATGATGTAACTGCAAAACTGCGTTTTGATATTCCAATGCTTTCCCAAAGATTAGAAGAGGTGACCGATTGGATCAGGAAAAATAGTTCTACCAAAGAGCTTTCCATCGGATATTTTGGCGCGAGCACAGGCGCTGCTGCAGCGCTCATCGCAGCTTCAAAGAAGAAAAATTTGATAAAAGCGGTTGTCTCCCGCGGCGGTAGGCCTGATCTAGCAGGCGATTCTCTAAAAAACGTAACTGCCCCAACTCTTCTAATTGTTGGAGGAAATGATCTTGTTGTGATCGATCTAAATGAAAAAGCCTATCAAGAGCTTACCTGTGAAAAAAAATTGTCTATTATCCCAGGAGCTACCCATCTATTTGAAGAAAAAGGAGCGCTTGAGAAAGTAGCAAATGAAGCTGCACTCTGGTTCAAAGAACATCTTTAGATATATTTTACCACCCGCTCGTATGACTCGCTAGAGGCACAGAGAGCACAGAGAGAGGAAAAAAAAATAAATTCCTCCTCTGTGTTCTCTGTGCTCTCTAGCGAAACCTGTTAGCGGGTGGTTAATAAATTAAGTTATTAAAACCTTAGATCGAAAGAGGTGTAGAACCCAGCCTCATTGATCAATCTTCCCTCTACATCAAAAGATACATAGTTGCCTGAGCTAAGTGTAAAACCAAAAACAATTCCATATTGTTCTCTATGCCGAAGTTTAAATATGCTTCTATGCAGCAGAGGAAAAGGCTTTAGATGGACATGAAGATTTGTGAAAGTAACTCCAATATAGGGAGTAAAATAAGAAAACTGTTGAGATAGCCCTGCTGCTACTTGCCATTCAAAAAAGGAATAGTGGGTGGCAATAGAAGGAGAAAATAGCATCGAGGAAGATTGTCCTAAAATCTTTCCATCAATTCCAAAACAGAGCCCCTCCCTTTCAAAAATGATCAATTTACTGTCCAAAACCCAAAAAAACTGGCCATGTTTTTTCCCAAAATAATGGATATCTCCATAATCAAAATGCAGATCAGTAAAGCCGCTTCCAAAATATCCGGAGATCTCAAACCGCTCTTTGATGTTCATGGTAACAGATCCCATGGTAGCTATACTTGAGATCCAAAATGAATGGGTTTTGCCTGGAAACGTATTAGCATGAAGTTTTTTTTTGATCAAAAAATCAGCTACTACGCCCCCGCGCAAATTAACGACCGAAGTATCAGGAATCAGAAGACCTGTATGGATGATCGAGGGTTTGGAAAAATTATCAACGAAAGTTGCATGCAAGCCACTTACTAAAAGAAGAAAAAAACAAATGATTTTGAACCTATCCAAGTAAAATTCTCTATAAGATTTTGATTTATTTTCGAGCAGTTTTTAAA
>DATIJO010000009.1:0-10405 GCA_035478555.1 Chlamydiales bacterium | reverse complement strand
AGTCGATGATATCAATAATGGGACCATCTTAACTTGGAGCGGAGGCGGCTCCGTCATAGTAAACTCCGGAACTTTGACCTTTAGCAACTCAGGAGCGATTGGAAGCACTACTGCAGGTGGCATAGGAAGTAACCTTTCTTGCAGCGACCTGAATATGACCGGAGGGACTTTTACCAATATAAATACCGGTACAGTGGAAGGAACAGGCACGAGCAGTTTTGGAGCCGCGGCATTCCCTAATACGCTAGAAATTAGCGGAGGAACTCTTCTCAACCAAAATTCAGGAACTGTGGTTAATTCCAATCTCAACTTTGGAGCTGTAGTCTCAGCAATTGTTAGTGTGGACATAGGCTCGCCCGGAGGAACGCTCATTAATAATGCTCTTTTACAATCTCCCATTATCAATGTTTCAAGCGGAGGAACACTTGCTGGAACAGGAACTTACACAGGGTTTAATGATCTACCAACGCTTAGCGTAACTACTGATGTCACCAGCAGCGGAAATGTAGAACCTTTCAATGGTGTAAGTCCGGGGACTATGACCATTAGCGGAAGCTATATCCAGACTGCACAAGGAACTTTTACAGCCGATCTTTTGAACAGTTCTACTTTTTCTCAGCTTCATACGATAGTAAACGGAACAACTGCTCTTGCCGGTACGTTAAATGTAAATTTCCTGCCAAACAATACTGTTAGCGTAAACGACACTTTTGTCATCATCGCAACTACTACTAACGATCTAACAGGCACTTTTTCAACCGTTACTACCAACTCTCCCAATTTGATACCCCATGTCACTTATATCTTTGGTTTCGATGGCGAGGTAATCCTTAGTTTCACAGCCGCTATGCCAACTACCTATGCTGGCGGTTTTATTGAAACCGTTCTCTCCGATATCAACCATTTGAACTCCCATACCCTCTTGAGAATGGAAGATCTCCGAAGAAATTTCTCAAACTCTTCTCAAAATCATTTTGCAAGCCTTGCAAATTTAACAGCGTCTAATACCATCGCATTGCAATGGGAAAAACAAGAACAGCTAAGACGTGAAGTAGTTAACCCAGAAAAAACAGCTCCCGCGCGAATCTATTTTGGACCTGTCGCAAGAAGTTCAGCCGTCGTTCATACCAAGGACGATCAACCAGGACTTGAGTTTTGGTCCATAGGCGGTCTCATCGGATTTGATTATGCCTTTTCACAAGTAGGGATCGGCATTATGTCCGAGTATGAAAGGATAACAGCTCATGCAAAACAAAATTGGGGAAAGATTGAGGTAGATCAGTTTTATACCTGCTTTTACACCACCTATGCGCCAGAGTGTCTTCCGGAACTTGCAGTGAATGCAATCGTTGGAGGCGCTTATGAGAAATACTATATCAACAGAAATACCGGCACAAATGGACATCCTCTTGTAGCAAAAGGAAAACCCTCCGGTTTCGGAGTGGACGGTCTGCTAGGATTAGAATATGTATTTGGAAAATGCTTCTTCCATTTCATTCCTCTTGCCAATGCTCAATATATCTACCTCAGAGCAAATCACTATAAGGAACATGGAGCAGGCGGTTTTGATCTAAATGTCGGCCATCAAATAGGACAATCACTTCGCTCATCGCTTGGAGCAAGGCTAAACTATCTTTTCCAAAAAGATAACTTGATCTTCATCCCTGAAATTTACGGTTCGTGGCAAAGAGAGTATATGAATAAACATCGCCATATTGGGATAGCTCTTGCAGATCTCTCTCTAGCAGGCGAGACCCTTCTTATGCCCGGAACAAGCCGCAATATCGCACTAGGAGGCGCTGACCTTCTGTTTACTATTTGTCGATTTAGCATAGAAGGAAACTATGAGTTTGAATACAACGGACTCTATCACGACCACTTCTTCTATGTGGGAGTAGACTTTAGGTTCTAATAAAGTCAGAAGTCAGAACGCAGAAGTCAGAAGTGCCGTGGCAGTAACTCTCGTTACTGCGATCTACAGCAGAAGCAATGAAATTTGCTTCTTCCACACTTTTGACTTTTGACTTTTGATTTTTGCCTTTAAAAGATCGCGTCTCTTTCTTCGATGTAGGTGATCTCTTCGATCGCTTTTTTTGCATGCTCGGTAAAGTCTAAAAGATGCTTTCGCCAAAGAAGGCTCTTTTGGTTATAGGGTACATGGCTTGTAAGATAGAGATCGGAAGTATTATTACAGACTCTAAGAAAAGTATTACACTCGGATGGAAAGGACTTATTTTGGGCAAAGTCCTTCATTTTAGGGGAGAGGTAGCGGGGCGAAGTAAAAAGTTTTGCATCAAGAATAAAATTTTTGCTTTTAGGATCGACAGAAATCGTTATATTTCTTTTTTTAAGAAAGTCCTGAATGGCCCTTGCTCGTAGATAAGTAAAAAGAAGAGTTTTAATTTCTTGAAACTTCATTAATTTATTCTCCTACTATTATTATATCATAGCAGGGATTCATTAATGCAATATTAAGAGATGATTTCAATTTTTCTTATTAAGTCTTGATATGCAAAGGAAAGTTTTTCTGATGCATGCATCATTATCCCAAAGGCCATTTCAGCCTCTTCCAGATCTTGGGATAGCTGTGTAGGTAGAGAGAAGTGGTAGGCGTCTAGTTCCTCATAGAGGTCGGTAAGAGTAGGATCAAAAAATTCGTCTTCCATTAACTCTATTCATACCAATAATCGTTAAATTTTGGCACGAAAATAGAGAATTGCAGCTGCAAAACTTGCAAGCGCTGCAACGAGAAATGGAGTGCTTTC
The DNA here is from genome assembly GCA_035478555.1 of Chlamydiales bacterium. Lineage (GTDB taxonomy): Bacteria > Chlamydiota > Chlamydiia > Chlamydiales > SM23-39 > DATIJO01. The sequence goes on along the minus strand of DATIJO010000009.1, from coordinate 7,640 downwards.
ATGGATGTGTGTAAAAACAGCAGAAAGAGGCGAAAGTGTCATAGCAAGCGATTGCATCGACTGGCTCATACCTAGGATCTTTCCACGCATATTAGATGGAGCAGTTTTTGAGATGATATTGGTGCAAAGAGGCCAGGCAACTCCGGCAAAGATCACAATCAAAGCGATCATCACAAGAAGGAGGCTCAAGTGTTTTGGAAAATAGAGGAAAGCAGAAAGGACAGTGAAAAAGATAAAAGAAATTTCAAGCACCTTTTTTGAAGAAAAAACCTTATGCATGATTCTGCTCATGCCGCTAGATCCAAATGCCCAAGAAACTCCCATAAACGCTGCTAAATAGCCAATTGTAGCATTGGAAAAATGGAACTCCTCTACCACAAGAACAGGCGTAAACTGCAGCAAGATATTCCAAGAAAAAAGAAAGAGAAAGTAGAGAACATAGATGCTTTTAATTTTTTCCGTGCGAAGGGCTTTTTGAATATTATGGACTCCCTCAAGGAAATCGAAGGGGGTGTTTTTTTGTTCAACATGTGTTTCATAAAAATAGAAAAGCACAAAGACAAGGTTTAAAAGAGTAAGGCCCGATGCAATCCAAAAAGGAAGGGCATAGGTAAAATGTTTATTGACGGTGGAATCAGAAAAGATACCGCCCAAAAATGTGCCTATAATGAAAGACAGTCCCGCAATGACCGCAAGATGGCCAAAATGTTTCACCCTCTCTTTTTCTTCCTGGTTCATATCCGCAACTGCGGATAAACAAATCGATAAACTCCCAGAAGATACTCCTGAAATCAAACGCGAGATAAAAAGAAGGAATAAGTTCTTTATCTGCAAACTAATCGCGCCTAACACTAGTCCAACTAAAGAGAAAAGAACGGAATAAATGAGCGCTTTTTTCCTTCCTTTTCGATCCGCATAGTCCCCAATAATTGGCGCGCCAAAAAACTGGGCCAAGGGGAAGGCTGCCAGATAAAATCCCAAAATAGTAGTCCTCATAGCAACAGAAACATCTGCTGAAAAGAGCACATTTTGTGGATCCAAAAATAAAGGAGCAAAAAGAGGCAATACCAGCGCCCAAGCAAGGTTATCGATAAAGAAGGTAAAATAAAGAGAGAACTGAGTAAGAAACCTTTGCTTTAAAGTCTCCAATCGATCGGCTCCTTTAAAAAGCTATTTGCTTTAGAAAAGTGCTTACATCCAAAGAAACCCGAATGTACAGAAAAGGGAGATGGATGAGGAGCTTCTAAGATCAGGTGCCTTGCAGGTGTATTTTCTATTATGCTTATTTTTTCTTTAGCCGACTTTCCCCATAACATAAAGACTAATGGTTCTTTTCTTTGAGAGAGCTTTCGGATAGCGGTATCGGTAAATGTCTCCCAGCCTTGCCCATAATGAGATCTTGGCTCATTTTCTCTCACAGTCAAGGTAGCGTTTAATAACAATACCCCTTGCTTTGCCCAAGAGACTAAATGACCATGCGAAGGCGGCTTTATTCCCAAATCCTCTTCAATCTCCTTATAAATATTTTTTAATGAAGGTGGAGGTTCTACCCCCGGTTGAACACTAAAAGATAGCCCATGAGCTTGCCCTGGATTGTGGTAAGGGTCCTGTCCCAAAATCACTACTTTCACCTTATTAAATGGGGTCATCACAAAAGCATTAAAGATGCACTCCTCAAGGGGATAGATCACCTGTCCCTTCTTTACCTCTTCCTGCAAAAAGCCCTGTAAAGCCCGCATATAAGGCTTCTCGAACTCCTCGCCAAGAGCCTCCCACCAGCCTTCTTCTATATATAGGTTGTTCTGAACCATTGTAGACATAGGAACCCAGTCTAATGTACAGATGTTTTTTTATCACCTCTTCTAAGAGCCTGTCTCTGATTTAAGCTTCTGTCGATTTTCAGGTTCTTTTGAATCTATTTTTAATTCTTTATATGGGGGTAATATCAACATTCCGTATATTACCCTCATAAAAAGAACTAAAAATAGGTCAAAATAATCCCGAAAATAGACGAAGCCTTAATTCAGAGACAGGCTCAAGATTGACAGAAAGCAATTCCCCTAGATAAACTAATCAATCCTTTGAGGAGGTAAGCCGTGGATATTGCAGAAAATAATGTCATTCGCTTTAAAAATATTTCTCGAAAAAAAGATGGCATCTTTGCCAACTACCGAGTGAAGGCCCTTCATAATGGCGTCACTATCTCTGCAACCCTTTCCGTAGACATCACAGCACTTGATCTTGACCCCAATCAAGATACTATGGAAAAGATGATCCATGAGTGCGCAAAGCTTGGCCTCAAAGAACTTAAAAAAGCTGCCTTTGAATTTGAAGGCAACTTAGAGACTCAACATCTGGGTGTAGCGCAGCTTGGCTAGCGTACTTGCATGGGGTGCAAGTGGTCGGAGGTTCAAATCCTCTCACCCAGATTCTTTTATCTTCAGGTGTCTAATGTTTCTTAGAATTTTTACGTTTATTGTTGGATTATTTATGACAAGTACTCTCTTCTCAGAGCAGCCGATAAAAGCAATCATTTTTGACTGCGACGGAACTTTGGTCGACAGTGAAGAGTCGCATTTCTTTGCCTGGAGACGAGCTGTTCAACACTTCGGAGGAGATCTAACTCCAGAACAATATCGAACTTATGTCGGCAAGCCGGGTGCTACGATTGCGCGCCTACTTGCTCAGAAAACAGGCAAGGATTGTACAGAGGAACTTTTTGCTCTAAAAAGAGAGTATTTTATGGAATATCTAGATAAGGGCTTACCTCCTATAAAAGATACTCTTGCTTTCATTCACAGACTTATCGAAGTGAAGAAGCAATTAGGGATTAAATTAGCCGTCGCATCAGGTACTGTAAAGCCAGAAATTATAAAAAACTTACATAACCTTGGCATTGAAGATGTCTTTGATGTTGTTTTGTCAGGACATGAAGATTTGCATGATTATCATGATCCGGAAGGCGTAAACAAGCCAAAGCCCTATATCTATCTTCATGCAGCAAAATTATTAGGAGTTTCACCAACCGATTGCATAGCTGTTGAAGACAGCACGACAGGAGTTCTTTCCGGTAGGAACGCCGGCTGTTTTACTATTGCTATCCCTAACCAATATACAATCAACCAAGATCTATCGGCAGCGAATCTAAAAATAAATTCCCTTTCCGGAATTGGTGTAGAGGAATTCTTGCAAATGGTTCAACGGAAGAAGACAAACGAGTAGCGATATGTCCAAAGAAATCCAAGAGATCCTAAGGAAACATCTCAAGTTTACAAAAGAGAGAAACTTTGATCAGTTCCAAACTCCTAAAAATCTCTGCATGGCTCTAGCTGTAGAAGCATCTGAACTATTAGAAGTGTTCATGTGGATGAACGAAAAACAGATCAAAGAGATGAAGGAAACAACAATAGATGCTGCCAAAGATGAATTGGCGGATGTTTTTATTTACCTATTGAGGCTCTCACATGTGCTTGGCATAGATCTTGTGGAAGCTACCCATAAGAAAATGGAAAAGAACTTTGAAAAGTATCCAATTGAAAAAGGTCTAGAGCTTTCTAAAAAGCTTTCCAGCTAGATACTTTTTAGTTTTTCGATTCCCATTTTTTTGATTAAAGACTCGACAGGAAGAAAAAGTGGCGATGGTAATTGATCCCATTTAAACCAATTCCATCCTTCGCACTTACTAGGTTCAAGAAGTTTTACATCTCCCTGAAATTTTTTTACGAAGGTAAATATAGTCACGTAGTGCTTATCTTTATTGATTATGTCATTGGACCAAGGACCAAGCTCGATTTGAAGGGCCTGCAGTCCGGTTTCTTCCGCAAGTTCTCTTTTGGCGCACTCCTCAATCGTTTCGCCATATTCTAGATGTCCTCCAGAAAGTGACCAGGTGCCAGCGCCGTGGGAACCTTTTCTTTTTCCAAGCAGTACAAGTCCCGACTTTACTACCACGACACCAACGCCAATGCGGGGGATTTTAGTTTCCTTCATAGTTGTTAAAAACCTCGTTGATCTCTGATATCAAACCTTTTTCATTGACTCGAAGAATGACAAGTGTATTCCAAACAGTTCCATTTTCAGCAAAAACAAGGAACCTGACTACTACGTTCTTATCATCTTTTCCTGCAATGATATCAAGAGGCTCAATCCTCCAAAATCCAATCTTATCTCTTACTACGAGAAGCTGAGGAAGATAGTGGTTACTTCCTTGGTACCAAAGAGAGCTGTTCACAATCTTTTTGCAATCGGGATCAAATAAATTGGATATTCTCTTATCGTACGAAGCAAGAGGATCTTTCCCGATTTGATTCATGAGGGCCATGTACTCTTTACCGATAGCGTGTAGATCTTTCAAGTATACCTCCATTGAATTAGCGTGTACTGTAGCAAAAAGTGATAGAAAGAAAACAAGTATATATCTCATAAATTTTTTACCCTTTCTCAAAGATTCCTAAAATTTCAATATGATTACTTCCGGGGAAGAAGAGATAACTCTCAGCTTTAACTAAGGAATAGCCAACATGCTCTAGTTTTTCTGCATCCATTTTAAAACTTGGGAAGTGGCAACTAATATAGATGATCCTTTGAAGAGATGGAATATCAGGAAGTTTTCCCTGTAGACCTTTTCTTGGCGGATCCACAAGTAAGGTATCAACATCCGGAAGCTCTGCAAGCTCTTCTAAGGAAGAAGAGTAGAAGAGCACTTTTTCTTGTTCCTTAGTAGAAAACTTTTTCATTGTTTCTTGAAAGGAGATAAAGGAGTAGGGATTTTTCTCAACAAGATATGCCTGTTTGCATTTGTCTAATAGAGAGAGGCTAATCACGCCGTTTCCTGAGTACAATTCTAAAAGGTTAGTGTTTTCTGGTAGATAGTCTCGAATGGATAGAAGCATCTTTTCAAAGAGTGGAAGATTGACTTGAGAAAAGGACGCCGGATGAAAGGCAAAGGACTTTCCAAGAATATTTTGAAAAAGAAACTCTTCGCCTGCAATTTTGATCCATTCGTCTCCAAAGATCGTATTGGTAATGCGAGGATTGATATTCAGCCAAATGGATTGAAAGAGCGGATCCTTTGCAAGAGCTTCTAATATCTTAAGAAGTGTTTCATCTTTTTTTGTAGCTACAATCGTAAGTTCAACTTTGTCATTTGCATGAAGCTGAACATATCTAAGAAGGCCTGTTCCATTTTCTTTATAGGCAGGTAGTTTTTGCAAAAGTGTTAATTTTGTGAGAGCATCTTCAATTGGTTGAACATGCGCAGAGCACTTGGAACAATCTACTATATTATGTGTGCCAGGCTCAAAAAGACCAAAGACAAGCTTTCCGTTTTTTTCGCGGATAGCAAGCTTTGCTTTGGATCTCCATCTTGTTCTGCTGCCTGTATAAAGAGGAAAATCTGATCCAAAAAATTCTTTGGCCTCAGCATAGATAGGAGGGTCTCCTCCAATAGAGCAGCAGGGGCATGTGGAAAGTTCTTTCATAACCTCTTGGAGAGCTTTGTTCATAAAATCGTTGAAAACTTTTCAATGTTTATAATTCGCCTATTATGATCAGACAATCGACAAGATATCGACAAGCGTTAATTAGTGAGAAAAAAGGGGGTTTTGAACAAATCCACAGAGCCTAAAGAAGAAAAGATAAGAAGAATAAAGAATATTTCTTTAGAATTTCGAGTATGGAACTCTCTCCTAAAGTTTTCTTTTCTACTATCTCCTTTATAGAATTATTTTCAGGATGTGAACTTGCTTGGGAGCCTCTTCTAAAATTAAAAGAATTTTTTTCTAAGAATAAGCTTGGGAAGATTGAAGTTAAGATTCCTTCTACAGTGCATTTAGAAAGTCCAGAGCTCATCTCTATTGGCGAAGGTACGATCGTTGAACCAGGCGCCTATATTAAAGGCCCATGCATCATCGGAAAGAATTGTGTGATCAGACACGGCGCCTATATCCGTGAACATGTATTAACTGGTGATAACGTGACTATTGGCCACGACACGGAAGTGAAACATTCGATTTTAATGGAAGGCGCAACAGCATCTCATTTTGCTTATATCGGGGATTCAATAGTGGGAAGAGATGTGAATCTGGGAGCAGGAGTAAAGTGCGCAAATTTTCGATTAGATAGAGGTTTGGTTTTTGTTCACTACCAAGGAAAAAAATTGCAAACGGGCTTAAAAAAATTTGGAGCGATTATCGGTGACGGCGTTCAAATTGGTTGCAATAGTGTCTTGAATCCTGGCACTCTAATTGGTAAGAATAGCATTTGCTACCCTTTGGTAAACGTGCAAGGCTTTTTGCCTCCGAATACCAAATACAAAGGAAATCAATGATCCTAACGCAAAAGAAAGTCCTTTTTGAACCTTTTAAAGATAGGATCGAAAAAGAGATTCAACATGCCATTTATGAAATGGGTGAAAAGAGCAATCTTCGGGACGCTTGCGAATATGCGCTGACCAATGGCGGAAAGAGATTTCGTCCTCTTATTGTGCTGATGGTGGCTGAGGCCCTTCCTCCAAAATTAAATGCAATAAAAGCTGCATTGTCGGTTGAGTTTTTCCATACCGCTTCTTTGATCGCTGACGATCTTCCTTCGATGGACAATGATGATATGAGAAGAAGCAAGCCCTCTCTTCACAAAGTTTATGAAGAGAGCGTTGCCATTTTGACTACTTATACACTGATTTCCATGGGATATTCCTACATTCAAAAAAATGCTGAAGAGATGGGAAGGACTATGGGATTTTCCGGTTATAGTGACAAAGCTTGCGTGATCGCTCTAAAAGCAGTGAGCGATCTTGCAGGAATACTTGGTGCAACCGGTGGACAGTATTTAGATCTATTTCCTCCAGAGACCAATCTCGCTAATTTACGTAAGATGATCTATCAAAAGACGGTTACCCTCTTTGAGATCTCATTTATTTTGGGCTGGATTTTTGGCGGCGGAAATTTCCAAAGGATAGATGAGGTAAAAAAGTGCGCCTATCATCTTGGCATGGCCTTTCAAATTGCAGATGATATGAGCGATGTACTTCAAGACAAGCGTCAAAAGAACAACATTGCATCTTTTCTTGGGAAGAAAGAGGCCCTAAAATCCTTTCATCACGAGATGGCAGAGTTTGAAAAAATGCTGCAAACTCTCGGCATTCAATCCGAAAACTTTGCAGCAATCTCCTCACTTCTCATCTCTTCTACAAAATAAAAGAAAAACAGCAGGGATAACAGGATAATCAGGATACAGGAAAAAAATCTCTTTTTCTCCTATCCTGTTAATCCTGTCATCCCTGCTATTATTTTTTTCTAATCCCTGCTAATTTCTTACCTATTCGGAAGCAGATTCTCCGTCAGAAGATTTTTTATAACCGTCGGTTTTGCATTTAGCATGGATCTGTTTTTCGATCTCATCTGCAAGCGCGGGTTTTGCTTTTAATTCATCTTTTGCTGCTTCTCTACCTTGACCAAGGCGGTTATTTTGGTAGCTGAACCAGGTGCCTTTCTTTTCGATGACGCCAAGGTCTACGCCTACGTCGATCAGGGATCCGATGTGGGAGATGCCTTCATTGAACATGATGTCAAACTCGGCTGATTGGAAAGGAGGCGCTAATTTATTTTTTACGACTTTTACTTTTACACGGTTTCCAATAT
>DATIJO010000008.1:0-10936 GCA_035478555.1 Chlamydiales bacterium | reverse complement strand
ATTGGAGAAAAACTTGGGACCTTTACGGTTGCTCAAATTTTAACTGAGGTAAAAGATAAATTAGTACGCCGCCATCCCCATGTATTCTCCAATGAAAAAATTGAAACGCTAGAAGAGTTAAAACATCTTTGGGAAAGTGTCAAAAAGACAGAAAAAGCCCAAAAAGAACGTAAGAGCGCTCTCGACGGCATTCCTCCCAAATTACCTCTTCTAGCACGTGCTCAAAAAATGATTCGAAAGATGAAGCTAAAAGAAAATTTTTCTACTACAACAGACAATGCCCCTATCGAAGAGACAATGGGAAATAAACTTTTATCTGTCATTTTTGAGATTGAAAAACATAATTTGGATGCTGAAAGTCTCTTTCGAAGATGCCTGAACGAGCATGAAGAAAAGTTCAGAAATGAAGAAAAAAATTACCGGAGATGAACTTGCAGCATAAACTTATTCCTTAAGGCTGCTACCTTCCGATCCTGACCTGGTTCAGACGGCTTATTCCACAAGGTCCCCGGTAACGCTCACATTCTACAAAGATAGCTATTTAAACATCAAGTAAGCTGTTACCGTTTCCGGAAGGGAAACGGTAACGGTAAGCTTTTATTTATGCGCAGTCAAATTATAGAGATAGGTCTCTGGGAAAAATTTGGTAAGGATTTTAACAGCATTATCTCCATTTTGCGCCATTGCGGAAGCAGAATAGAGGCATAAGCCAACTCCATGGCCTTTTCCAAACCCTGAGAAGACAACGGAGTCACCTTTAAGCTCTGTTTTAAAATCATTGCTTTGTAGATGGTTCTCACCTAGTTTATTTTGCAGCTCAAAGAAGGGAAGATCGGTATATCCTTGTCCCTGATGGATGCGCACTGCATAAGTTTTATTGGTTGGCTTATCCATAAAGTGTTCTACTGACTTGATCTCTTGCAAATGCAATTTCTGCATCAGGGTAGACTTAGAGACAGTGTAGTGCCATCTGGAATCTTCCCTATCTAAAGCGGCATGAGGCGCATCCACAGCATTGCTTGCAAAATCGATATCCTTTCTAAAAATTGAAGCAAATGAGGCTGTTTTCCCGGCGCTATGATCGGTCCATTTTGCGGGGAATGTATGCGGCTCTCCTTGAGTGGAGTAAACTAAAATCAGGTTTTTTGTTTGTTCAACAACCTTCTCAAAGAGGGAATTAGGCCTGTTGAGGGCGCAGCCAATGTAGCCTACATCTTTTGCGTCTACATGCCAAAAAGCCTCTCCTCCTTTTGAAGCTTCATAATAGGCATCAGTCCTTGCTAAGATCGCAATCGCTGACATTACCTCATTTTCAAGAGGGAAGAGAAATTTGGGAGAGAGAAGGCATTTTACATAGTTTTCAATTGGCAGATCATTCACCACATTGATCTTACTTCCCACCGCATAGATAATCACAGCTCCTTCATATTGGATTCCACCAATAAGGAGATTGTTTTCTTTGGACCTTGGGACAACTTTAATTTGATATACGCCTGGGAATTCTTCTCCCCATTTGATGCCGTTTTGTGTTGCCCTAACGATGAAACGCTTTCCTAAAAGGCCAGAGGTAATTCTAGAACCATTTTCTGGATTGAAAATGTAATAGGGGCCATTAGCCTCTAAAAGAATCTCATCTACTTCTTCTTCTAGCAGTACTTTTATGTTTTTAGGAAAAGACTGCTTTTGATCATCTGCATAGAGCAAAAAAGCATGCATAAAGAGCATGCAGGCAAAAAGAAGCTTTTTCATGACGCTAACTCCAAGTTTATTTTTTTAATCTTAAATGTGAGTATGCCAGGTCGGTTGTTTCTCTTCCACGGGGGGTTCTTCGTAAAAATCCCTGCATGATGAGATAGGGCTCGGAAACCTCTTCAAGCGTTGCTATCTCTTCACCTAATGCAGCGGCAATCGTCTGTATTCCAACGGGGCCTCCCTTATGATGAGAAATAATCGTGGTCAAGTATTTGATGTCCATCTCATCAAGGCCTTTTTCATCTATAGCCAATAGATCGAGCGCTTTTTTTACAAGTGCGAGATCAATTATTTTCACATTATGTGTTTCTGCAAAATCTCTCACCCAGCGTAAAAGATTGTTGGCAATCCTAGGTGTTCCCCTTGCTCTTTGGGCAATTTCTAAAGCAGCGTTACTGTCCAGCTTTATCTTGAGTAGAAGGGCTGATCTTTCAATGATCTTTTGAAGGTCCTTAGGCTCATAAAAATCTAATCTTAAGGAGATGCTAAAGCGTGATCTAAGAGGACTACTTAAAAGTCCTGCTTTAGTGGTAGCTGCAACCAATGTAAAAGGGTTTAATTTTAAGGGCACGCTTCTTGCGTTGGGTCCGGTATCTATGATCAGATCAAGAGTATAGTCTTCCATCGCTGAATAAAGGTATTCTTCAATAGATTTAGGAAGGCGGTGGATCTCATCGATGAATAACACATCGCCCGTTTTCAAATTGGTAAGAAGTCCTGCCAGATCGCCAGCCTTCTCAAGAGCAGGTCCTGAAGTGGTCGTTAGATTTCCTTCCATCTCCTTTGCTACAATTTGTGCAAGAGTGGTTTTGCCAAGTCCCGGAGGGCCAAAGAATAAAAGATGGCCAAGCGCCTCTTTTCTTTTCTTTGCTGCTTCAATACAGATCTTCATTCGGCTTAAGACAGAAGATTGGCCAATAAAATCAGTGAGCTTAGAAGGCCGAAGAGGCGCTTCATAATTCACATCTGATTCTACCCAAGAGGAATGAATGAATTCGCTGCACATACTTATTAAAACTCTAGCACGAAAAGCATAACAAAGCTATACCTATTCGAAAACAGGATTTAGGTATGGGACTTTTATCAGATAGAGCAATACGTGAACTTTCAGAAAAGAAAAAGATGATCGAACCTTTTGCAAATCAGCTTGTCCGCGAATTGCAGGGAAAAAAAATTGTAAGCTATGGACTATCTAGTTATGGATATGATCTTCGCGTGCATGATGAGTTCAAAGTCTTTACCAATGTCTATAATTCTATTGTTGATCCGAAAAATTTCAAAGCGGATGCCTTTGTCTCAATTAAAGGGGAGACCTGTATCATTCCTCCCAATTCTTTTGCTCTTGCAAGAAGCGTAGAGTATTTCCGTATTCCCCGTAATATCCTGACCCTTTGCATTGGAAAATCTACCTATGCCAGATGCGGCATTATTGTGAACGTTACTCCTTTTGAGCCGGAATGGGAAGGCTTTGTGACTTTGGAGATTTCCAATACTACGCCCCTTCCTGCGAAAATATACGCAGGGGAAGGACTTGCGCAAGTGCTATTCTTTAAAACAGAAGAGGAGTGCCAAGTGTCCTATCTTGACCGCAAAGGTAAATACATGCATCAGGTAGATATTACCTATCCTACAATCTAAGGAAAGAATATGACCATAGGAACCATTCTTATCCGTTTTTGGTGGGTGCTAATCGTTCTTCTGATCTCTTTTGCTTATTATTTTCGGATGATCCGTCCAAAAGAAGCGGAAATCAGGTCCTTGAAATATCGTGTACAGGAGTTAAAAAAAGAAAAAGAGATTGCTGAAAATCAAAAAGAAGACCTTTTGCTCCGTATCCAATCCCAAAATGATCCCGCTTGGATTGAAATGGTCCTAATGAAAGAATTAGGAGTTGTCCCTGAAGGCTATATTAAAGTCCACTTTCAGAAATAAAAAATGTTAACCCTGACCATCTGCTTTTTAATCCTACTGATCTGTTGTTCAGCGTTTTTATCCGCCTCTGAGACCTCTTTTTTCTCCCTATCTTCATTTACCGTGAAGTCCTACAAACAGGATATAGATCCTAAAAAGCGGATCATTAACCAGCTTTTGCAAAATCCAAGGGAGCTATTGGTTACGATCCTGATGCTGAATATTTTCTGTAATATCCTTGTCCAGAACACGGTCTCAAATATCTTTGGAAAATTCCATAAATGGATTCTGGAAGTGGGAGTCCCGCTTGCTTTAGTCCTCATTTTTGGGGAGATTATTCCAAAGTCTTTAGCTCTTCCTAACAATAAAGCGATTGCCTCCTTTGCTTCCCGTCCCTTGGAAATCATTACCAAGATCCTCAATCCCATAAGAGTTAGGCTCACCAAGCTCACAAGCTATATTTCCAGATTTATTTTCTTTTCTTTTAAAAAAGAAAAAGAAATATCCGCAGAGGAGTTAGAGCATGCGATCTTTGCGTCTAAAGATAAAGGGATCATGAATCCCGAGGAAGCAGAGATCATTACAGGCTATTTGGATTTGACCGATTCTTTAGTCAAAGAGCTCATGAGGCCAAGAGAAGAAATTCTCTATTATGATATCGAAGAGCCATTAGAAAAATTGATCCATCTTTTCACAGAACAAGAGTGTTCACGTGTTCCGGTTTGTGAAAAAGAGCTGGACTCGGTATTAGGGATTATTTCCGTAAGAAGGTTTTTCTCTTTTTCCGATAAAATTCATGAGCCGAAAGACCTCAAGGCCTACTTAAAAAAACCCTTCTATATTCCTGAGACCACCAAAGCGTTAAGTTTGCTAGGACAGCTTAGAGAAAAAAAAGAAAGCATTGCAATTGTGGTGGATGAATATGGCTCTATCTCTGGTTTAATAACCGAAGAAGACCTGATTGAGGCAGTTGTTGGAGAGATCGTAGACAGAAGGGATAGTAAAAAAAGCTATACCAGGTCCGGAGAAGATGTCATCATCGCAAGCGGCAAATTAGAAATTAAAGAGATTGAAGACCTATTTCAGATAGAATTAAAAAATCCCACTAATGCCGTCACCGTTGGAGGATGGCTTACCGAACAATTGGGAGACATTCCGGCAGCAGGAACAAGATATGTAAATGATAATCTTCTTTTTTATGTCCTCGCTTCCGATCCAAACCGTGTAAGAAGGGTCTACATCCGTTATCTAAGGTCAAAAAAAAAGAGTAAGTTGAATGGAACACCATAATTGGGACTTTTATCTCTTTTTTTCTCTTCTCTGTATTATTGCCCAAGGCTTTTTCGCTATGTTTGAGATGGCCTGCGTCTCGTTCAACCGTGTTAGATTGCAGTACTACGCGAGTAAAAATAACCGTAGGGCGCTCTGGATCCAATCCCTACTTCACAAACCCTCAAGGCTATTTGGAACAACCCTGATCGGCGTGATCACCTTTTTGCAGTTTGGATCTGAATTTGCCAGAAGATTTTATGAATCTCTAGGCATAAACGCTGACTATGCCGTCATTTCACAGACTATTCTCGTTGTGATCTTTGGAGAGCTTGCTCCTATGTTTGCCGCAAGGCGCTATCCTGAACAGGTAGCCATGCTCTATGTGCCTGTCATCTATTTCTTCTCCTTTCTTCTCTATCCGATCATCTTCTGTATCGATAAGTTGAATATTTTTTTGCAGAAACTCACCCGAAAGAAAGCAGAAGCCCATCTCTTTTTGTCCAGAGAAGAGCTGCAAAAAGCCTTTGAAGAAAGGGATACCTACATGGTGGCAAGTAGGGGCCCCTCTTCTAACTTTGCAGTCAGATTTTTCTCCCTTCGCAATAAAACTGCGAAAGAGATCATGATCCCCATCTCTTTATCTCCAATGATCCCATCCACAAGCACGATCGATGAGATGAAAAACGCCCTCAGCGCCCACTACAGCCCCTTTATCCCACTCTACCACCGCTCCAAGGAAAATATCGTAGCCATTGCCTACCCAAGAGATTTTCTTCGGCTCAGGCAAGGGAAAAAGGTGATTGATCTCGCCCGTCCTCCATGGTTTATTACCCAAAAAGATTCTCTATTTTCCATCCTCAAGCAGTTTAGGCGAAATAACCAGAGCGTAGCGGTAGTTCTAGGTGAATCCGGAAAAGCGGAGGGCCTTCTCACCCTAGATGATCTCATCGATGAGATCTTTGGCGAGGCAAAAGATACCTTTGAAGAGATAGAAAAACCACATGTCCATGTAGAAAGGACCCTTGCGGGCGACATGCTCATCTCTGAATTTAATGCCGAGTTTCATGCAGCTTTTGAGCATAGCATCGATGAGACCCTAAGCGATCTCATCAACCGCACCCTCAAACACCACCCTGCAAAAGGCGAATCCATTCGGATTGATCAATTTGAATTTATCGTAGAAGAGCCTTCGCTCTTTGGAAGTAAGGTTCTATCGGTTAGAACCGTTCGTTAATGCGAACACCTTTTTAACTTTATCGTTTTTCGGCTTGTCATTATGATTTATGCGTTATGGCAAGACCATCTTACGTAAAAGATCCCGCTTATTTCTTTTTAAAGAAGATCAAGAGTCCCTGGAAAGGATATGAAGATTTTGCCATCTGGCTTGTAGAAGAGATGAAGTCTGAGGTGGTGGTAGATCTTGGAATGGGATTCGGACTATCTACATGCGCATTTGCATTTCCTAACCAGGGCAAGGTTTACGGTATCGACTGGTTTGAGGAGATGAACTTTACTAAGAAAGCTGCCGTTCTTGATTCAGCTTACAAAAACATCTCGGAACTCTCTTCTCTTAGGAATTTAAAGAACTTTCATCTCATTATCGGGGATTATGAAGAGGTGGTGGAGACTTGGAAGCTTCCGATTGACATTCTGCATATAGACTGGGTCTTCTCCTATGAAGCAGTAAAAAAGATCTATCAAAGCTGGTCCAAATATCTTAAGAAGAATGGCGTACTTCTTGTCCACGATATTGAAAAAGAAAAGGCAAGCATTGGAAGGTTTTTTGAATCTCTAGACTTTCCTAAGATCAGATTTTCTCAAGGCGATGGTCTTGGCGTCCTTACCCAAGACGAAGAACTTCTCAAAAAAATCACCCGTCGGTGGAAGAGAAACTGCTAGCCTAGTTTTCTAAGCTTTTTCACTGTCTCAGTGATAATCTCTACTGCTTTATCAATTTCATCGCGTGTTGTGTTTCTGGAGAGAGAAAAACGAAGCGAGCTTTTGACCCTTGCCATAGGGAATCCCATGCCTACCAAGACACGTGATGGCTCTAGCGAGCCTGAGAGACAAGCAGAACCGTGGCTAGCAGCAAGTTTTGCGAGATCTAGGTTTAAAAGAAGGTCTTCTCCGTCCACTTCTTCAAAGTAGAGGTTAGAGGTGTTGACGGTCCTTTCGCCTGATCCATTCACCCAGACACCGGTCAGATTTTTCATCAGCTCTTTTTCAAAATGGTCTCGAAGGTCTTCCATATGATTGGATTTTTCAGGGAGCTCTTGATTGAGAAGTTCTACTGCTTTTCCAAGGCCTATGATGCCTTCTAGATTTTGAGTGCCGGCCCTCTTTCCATATTCTTGAGGTCCTCCGGTAAAAAGGGGAGTAAGTGACGCATGTGATGAAAGATACAAAAAACCAATGCCTTTTGGACCATGAAATTTATGGGCTGCAGCAGCAAGAGCTGTAACACCGTCAGGTATTTCCAAGAGTTCTTTTCCCATAAAAGCAACCGCGTCCACAACTAGGGGGACTTTGGTTTTTTTAGCGATCTCAGCAATGCCTAAGATGTCATTTTTTACACCTGTCTCATTATTGGCCCAAGAGAGGGCAATCAATTGGGTTGAAGGAGTGATCTTATCTTTTATCTTTTGAGGAGAAATGGAACCCTCTTCTCCTGCATGAAGAAGATCTAAGGTAAAGCCTTTTTTCTTAAAAGTGAGAAGGGTTTCATAAACTGCAGAGTGCTCGACATTGGATGAGAGGATATGACCCTCTTTTTTTCCTTCTAATAACCCACGTATCGCAAGGTTGATCGCTTCGGTCCCGCCTGATGTAAAGATAATCTCTTCCGGTTTTTTTTTAAGATAGGCTGCAATGGTAGATCTTGCACGAATCAGAGCATTAGCTGCATTTTGGCCAAGAAAATGGGTAGAGGAAGGATTGGATGGCGCGCCATGGAACTCATGGTACATGGCCTGAAATACCCTGGGGTCTAGTTCGGTAGTAGAATTGTTATCGAGATAAATCATTGTTTAATCTTGATCATGAGGAGGGTAATATTATCATGGCTGCCCTTTTCTTTAGCCTTTTCAATGAGAGCTTCCGCTTTTTTCTTTATCGTTGATTTTTGCATGAGGATGGCTTCCATCTCTTCTTCTCTTACGAAATCGGAAAGGCCGTCTGTGCACATGAGAAAAATATCCAAAGGTTTAGCGGTAGCAGATCCAATCTCAGGCTGCACCTTTACCGAAGTGCCGACAGCTCTTGTGATGACGTTTTTTAAGGGGAGAAGCTCTTTCATCCCTTGCCTTAGAGCGCCATTGACAAGAGAGTGGTCTTCTGTCAAAAGCTTTAATTCCTGATCGCGGAAACGGTAGATTCGGCTATCGCCTACATGGGCCAAGATGACCGATTCTTGATAAAAATAGAGACAGCATACGGTAGTCCCCATCCCTTCAAGGTTTTGATTTTCTGTGCTTAATTGATAGACCTTCTCATTGGCATTATCTATTGCCCCTTGGATGAATGCGATGCACTCTTTACTTGATAGTGCACGTCTTCTTGCGGGGGAAATTTTTTGTACCTCTTCAGTGATTGCAAGGATAGTTAGTTTTGCAGCAACTTCACCCGCTTTATGGCCGCCCATGCCATCAGCAAGGGCAAAGAAACGGTAATTTTTTAAAGCTAAAAAAGCATCTTCATTATTGGGGCGAACTAATCCTATATCCGATAGACCATAAGACTCAATTCTTCTTGTCATAGCTTGGGTGTTCCATTTTCCCTATAAATAGCAGGCTTTGGGTCTTTTGGTCAAAGAGAGCGAAAATAAAAGGCCTATCTAAGTGAAAGGGAATGTAATAAGGAGGAAGAGAAGTTTTACTCATAAAACTTGCAGTAGCAGCAGCAGCGTCAAGTCCATATTCATTGATAGAGAGATAGCACTCATGGATGATCTTATCTAAATAAAGCTCGCCCTTGCCATCAATACCGGAAAGATCGGAAGCCGCAGAAAAAAGGCTGACAATATCCAGATTTCTTAAGGGCTCTTTTGGATCTAATCTTTTTCTCATTGTGAATTTAGGGAGAGTGAGATCAAGGTGTTCGTAATGCAACCCATCCAGAGATTCAGTTAAAATCTCAGGTGTAAGCTCTCTATCTTCGTTTTTGGGAAGAAAGAGCACAAAGAGAATATCTTTAGAAGAGGCGATCTGTAAAGCTGCTACTTGATAATGCTCATTTTCAGAAAAAAGAAAGCTATCTTTACAAGACATCATTTCGGTAGGTTTAACTTCTCCTGAAGAAAGATGAAAATCTCCCATATAAGTTCTCTCAGGCGAAAAGGGAAATTGCCAGTCTCCTTTAAAAGAGAGGGTATTGACGAGGACAAGCCTAGTATCTTGAGTAAAATCATTGGAGGAGCATAGTTTCTGGATCTTGCCGTCGGTTGAATCATTTATCCAATGGTTGATGCTATCTGCAGCTATTTCCGGCATGTCAAAGGAGAGAGATCTGCATTCCGCATGGAAGATCTTCTTTAAAGCCTGCTGATAGGTATTTAAAACTGAAAATCCCTCCTTTATCCAGAGGCTGTTTGCTATTTTAAATCCATCAAAAGAAATTGGAGAGATCTTTTCAGGAAGAGAAAGAGCTGATTGGATCTCTTCTTTTGTCTCTCCCTCTGCTCCTAAATAGATCATGGAGAGAGAGCTTCCCAAAGAATAGGGTGAGAAGAGCAGGTTCTCATTTTCCTCTTCCAAGTAGGGATACAAGGAAAGGCCAAACTCCGTAAAGGACTTAGCCAAATCTCCAAATGCATTTGAGAATGTTACAACAAAACAAAGGATCAGATAGCGCATGAACCTATCCGCAAAGTCGGAGTATTTTATTTTGCTAAATTTTTTGGGCAGATTTCGAAGATTTTTTTTCAGAACAATATGGGGACCATCATATGGATGAAAAAAAATCTTCGAAAGATGACAAAAAAGATGCAAAAGAAATTGCTCCCACTTTGCGGATAGGTTCATAACTCCAGAATAAATTTTCTAGGAATAATCTGCCAAGCACATCTGTAAAGATGCGTGAAAATGACAATTAAAATATTTATTATTAATAAATTATTATTTCTTTATTTTAAATCAATTTTAATGTAAAATAATTGCAAAAATTAAATAAAGAGTTAATATGGCAAGTGCATCAATTGTTCAAAGCTCTCCAAGACAAGAGCATATATCCTCTACACAGTCAACAGAAGCCCCTCAGGCTGCAGCGCCTGCTTCTTTAGGTCATCGGTGTGTACCTAGAGCTGCTCATAGAAGAGTTCAAGCTATCACCCGAGATTTACTGGGTACTTATAATAGGATTAATGCTCAATATTACGCTAAAAAAGAGGAAAATACCCTTCAAAAAGCAATGCAAGCGCTGCCAGACCAAAAGCAGGCTGAAAAAATTTTAAGAAAATTAGGAGTCTATCTCGTTGGGAACTTAAAAGCAGAATTATTACGTGGAGATCTTGCAAAAGCAAAAGCTGCTCTCGCGGAGACGAAGATAGATATGGATGCCCTTGAACAGGCAATCGCTGCAATGCATCCGGAAGGTAGTCAAGCTCTTCCAGATGAGCCAAAGGCCAGGGCGATTGTGAATTCTTTAAGGGTCTTTTGGAGCGGGGGCTTAAAAGAGGCAATTCTTGAGGGGGATTTTGTTAAAGCGTTATATGCTTTAGATTCTAGCAGAAAAGATATCAGGCGTCTTGAAGAGGCAATCAATGCCCTTCATCCTAAGACTCCATCTACTCAACGTGATCCACTGAAGGCACTGATAGCGGTTCAATCATTAGGTGCCTTTTTCGTTGGAGAGCTTCAAGAAGCCCTAGAAGCAGGGAATTTGCCCCATGCTCTTTTGGCCTTAGAAAGAATGAGAAATGATATTGCCCAGTTACAAGAAGCGATGAGAGCTGTTCGTCCCCATGTTTCAGGACTAGCTGCCGATATGGCAAAAGCAGATTTAATCA
>DATIJO010000007.1:0-2510 GCA_035478555.1 Chlamydiales bacterium | reverse complement strand
CTATCTTCGTGTAGATGGGTATAATGAGCATGGTGCAGGATCTTCTGATATACATGTCCAAAGTCAGAAGGTCAAATCTCTCAGATCTTCATTAGGCTTCCGAATGAATTATTACCTTCGAAAATGTAACTTCACTTTCATTCCTGAGATTTATGGAGAGTGGCAAAGAGAATATCGCAATAAGCATAGAAATGTTGGAATAGAGGGAATAGCTTCAGTTTTCCCAGGAGCAACTCTTCTTGTGCCAGGTACGGGCAGGAACATCGCTCTTGCGGGAGTAGATCTCTTGTTTACTATGCATGATAGAGTAGGTATTGAGGTCAGCTACGAAACAGAATACAACAGTCTCTATCATGATCACTTTTTTTATCTTGGGGTAGATTTTAGATTTTAGATAAAGTTATAGATCTATGACAAAAACAGCGAAACGAGTGGTAGTTACAGGAGGGGGAGGGCAGATCGCCTACTCTCTCATTTTTCGAATTGCAAGCGGAGAGCTTTTAGGAAAAGATCAGCCGCTATCACTCCATATTTTAGAAGTCCCTGAGGGAGTGGAATCTTTGAAAGGACTTGTCATGGAGCTGGAAGACTGCTGCTTTCCTCTCCTTCACAAAGTGGAAATTGGCTCTGATCCTAACAAGCTCTTTGAAGGTGCGGAAATTGTCTTTTTGGTGGGAGCAAAGCCAAGAGGCCCCGGCATGGAGAGAAAAGATCTTTTGCAGGACAACGGCAAGATCTTTGTGGAACAAGGCAAGGCCCTGAATAGATCTGCGAATAAAAAAGAGGTCGTAGTACTTGTCGTAGGCAATCCCTGTAACACTAATTGTCTGATCGCACTTCATCATGCACCCGATATTGATCCGATGCGCTTTCATGCAATGACAAGGCTGGATCAGAACAGAGCTATTTTTCAATTAGCCCATAAGGCAAAAGTACCTGTTCAAGATGTAGATCATATGATCATCTGGGGAAACCACTCCTCCACACAGGTGCCTGATTTTCATAACGCACGCATTCGAGGAAAAAGAGTAAGCGATGTGATCCATGATAAAAATTATCTAGAGAATGAGTTCATTCCTACCATTCAAAAAAGAGGAGCTGAGGTCATTAAAGCTAGAGGAAAATCATCGGCTGCCTCTGCAGCGAACGCTGCTTTGGACGCGATGAAATCTTTGGTCTTTAAAACGGAACAAGGGCAATTTTTCTCTTCCGGAATACTAGCTAAGAACAATCCTTATGGGATTCAACAAGACATCGTTTTTTCTTTTCCCTTACGCACCGATGGCGCCCGTCATTACGAAATTGTCAAAGGAATGGAGCTCACTCCCTTTTTAAAAGAGAAGTTAGCACTTACAGAAAAAGAGCTTTTGGAAGAAAGAGAGATAATCAAAGGCTTGCTAAAATGAAAGAAGAAGTGCTTTTTGAGATAACCAAAGATAACTTAGAGACAGGGCTTCGCGGAGTGCCTGTTGGTTATTGCACCACTTCTCACGTGGATCCTCAAAAAGGGCTTTTTTATGTTGGAAGGCCGATTGCTCAATTAAGTCATTGGGAGCCGATACAGGTGATCTATCTTCTTTATCACGGAGAAGAGGGAAGTCAGGCCCAAGTAAAGGAGTTTGAAAAAAAGCTGGAAGCAAGAGCGAAACTGCCCGAATCGCTTATCCGCCATATTCATGCCCTTCCAAGATCAGGCCATCCGATGGACCTTTTCTGTGCTGCCATCCAAATGATGGGCATGTTCCAAGAGGAATATGACTACCGAGAAGACACATTAAAACTCATAGCCCAAATCCCCGCAGTTGCGGCCCATGTCATCAATTACCATGGAAATTTTGAAAATACTCCAAAAGAAAAGCCGGACCTTGGTTATGTGGAGAATTTTACACATTTACTGCAGGCGCCATGTCCCGATAAAAAGCTGCTCAATCAAGTGCTACGCTTGTTTACCATTCTTCATTTTGATCATGGAGGAGGAAACCTTTCCACATTCATTGGCAAAGCAGTAGCCTCATCGCTTCAGCATCTTTACGGCTCTCTCTCTTCTGCAATGAATGCTCTTGCAGGCCCAAGACATGGCAGGGCCAACCAAGACACTCTGGAATTTGTAGAGAGAATGCTAAAAGAGTTAGGGGAGAATGCCACTCTTTCTGAAGTAGAGAAGTTCATTAGGGATTGCTTAGCTAGATCTGAACCCATCCCGGGTTTTGGCCATGCAGTCTTAAGAGTGGAAGATGCAAGAGCGACTGTTTTCTACGATTTTGCAAAAAAACATTTTCCACAGCATCCTTTAGTAAAAATGGGCTTTCTTCTTCGTGCAGCAGGCTCCAAAGTTCTCGCAGAAAATCCCAAAATTGCCGACCCCCATCCTAATGTGGATGCAATGAGCGGCACCCTCCTTACTGCCGGAGGCTTTCCTTATCCTGAATACTATACGGTCCTCTTTGGCATGGCTAGATGCACAGGGATCGCAATTCAAATTATTTATGAGCGCCTAGAAGCCAGAGGCG
>DATIJO010000006.1:0-11029 GCA_035478555.1 Chlamydiales bacterium | reverse complement strand
GTGGGACAAAGCCTTGCCATGACCATCTCGCCATCTTCATAGAGTGAGGCTAAAGTCTGATCTTGCAAAAGTTCAGGAAGTGAAAAGCGTTTTCCCTTCACAAGAAAGCTATCAATGGATGACAGATTGGGATAAAAAAGATATCTGCCATCTGCAAAGAGGACTGCCTTATCGTCACCTTTTGCAATAGGTCTTGCAGTGTACTTTAACTTGCGAATGAAAAAGTCGTTAAAGGAGGTAAATTCTTTGACCTCTTTTTGAAATTCGCCGGTATTCACTTGGAAGTGTTCTATAAAGGGTTTGATTTTCTTACGGCTGTTTTTTCTTTTTTGCATCCAGCCGTAGAAATGAGAAAATAAGGGAACCCTTGCGACAAGCGGAAGTAGAAAAAATGAGAGAAAACGGTAGATTGGCTTTTCCCCGTATAAAATGACGAGGGCCCATCTGCCGTAGATTTTTTCAATTTCTTCCTTACCAGTTACGCGGTCAATGTAACGAATTTCTTTCATAATCCATGAATTATAACTAAAAACCGCAAATTTGTTATCAATTTAATTTTTTTGTTTGGTAAGAGTGGGTTTGAAGTTAAAGGTCAAGAAAGCTATAATTTATCTTCTAATAATCAGGTAAACCATGTTCGGCTTATTGAAAAAAATCTTTGGCACCGCCCAATCACGCCTTTTAAAGAAGTATGGAAAGCTCGTTCGCGAGGTAAATGCATGGGAAGAGAAGTATCAGTCTCTATCCGATGATGAGCTCAAAGCGAAGACGACGGAATTCAAAGAGAGGCTAAGAAAAGGAGAAGCTATTAATGATCTTCTTCCTGAAGGCTATGCTGTTGTAAAGAACCAATGCCGAAGAATGGTAGGCACCGATGTCCACGTATCCGGCTATGAGCAGAAATGGGACATGGTCCCTTATGACGTACAGATATTGGGCGCGATCGCTATGCATTTTGGCTCAATTGCGGAAATGCATACGGGCGAAGGTAAAACACTCACTGCCGCAATGCCGCTTTACCTCAATGCCTTAACCGGAAAGCCTGTCCATCTGGTCACTGTAAACGACTACCTTGCAAAAAGAGACTGCGAATGGATCGGTACCATTTTCCAAAAGCTAGGATTAAAAGTAGCCTATCTTGTAAACGAGATCCCTCCCTATAAGAGAAAAGAGGTCTATGAAGCTGACATTCTCTATGGAACAGCTTCGGAATTTGGATTTGACTACTTACGCGACCATTCAATGGCGATGCATAAGAATGAACTCTGCCAAAGAGGCCACTACTTTGCCATTATCGACGAAGTTGACTCTATTTTAATTGACGAAGCAAGAACTCCCCTCATTATTTCAGGGCCATCAGGCGTATCGAAACAGATGTATGATGAGCTAAAAGAGGGAGTATCTACTATTGTCCGCACACAAAGAGACCTCTGCAATAAGCTCGCATCGGATGCTAGGAAAATTTTAGAATCCCATGGCCTTCTCTCTGAAGATGAAAATACGCCCAAAATTACCAAAGATGAAAAGCTAGATGAGGCTTTCAAAAAACTTTGGCTAGTTGGAAAAGGAACTCCTCACAATAAGATCTTAAAGCGCGTCCGTGAAAATCCTGACCTTCGCGCAAAAATCGAATACTGGGAGACCTACTTTTATTCAGAACAAAATAAAGACGACAAAGCAAAAGAGCTTCAGCAGCTTCTAATCGTAGTCGATGAAAGGGCCAACGAATATGAGCTCACCGATAAGGGCATACACGCCTGGAGCGAACTCTCTGGAAAAAGCGCGGATGACTTTGTGATGCTAGATCTTGGCGATGAATACTCCAAAATCGAATCCTCTTCTTTAAGCTCAACAGAAAAGATGCAAAAGAAGATCGGGATTCGCGAAGAAGACGCTAAGAGAAAAGAGCGCGCGCACAACTTAAGACAGCTCTTTAGAGCCCATCTTCTTATGGAAAAAGATGTGGACTACATTGTCCAAGAGAACAAGATCATAATCATTGATGAAAATACCGGAAGGCCTCAGCCGGGAAGAAGATTCTCTGACGGCCTGCATCAAGCGATCGAAGCAAAAGAAGCAGTGGCCATCCAAGGTGAAACTCAAACTTATGCCACTATCACCTTGCAGAACTACTTCCGCATGTATGAAAAATTGTCCGGCATGACAGGCACAGCTATGACCGAGGCCAATGAATTTAAGGAAGTTTATAAGCTAGATGTGATCGAGATACCTACTTATAAGTCTTCCCAAAGAAAAGACTCGGACGACGAAATCTACATGACCGAAAGGGAAAAATATAATGCCATCTTAAAAGAGATCAAAGAGGTCCACGGCAAAGGCCGCCCCATCTTGATCGGTACTGAATCGGTGGAAGCCTCTGAAAAGCTCGCCCGTATCCTAAAACAAAACAAATTAGAACATACCATCCTCAATGCCAAGAACCATGCGAAAGAAGCTGAGATCATCGCTCTCGCCGGTGTACAAGGCGCGATCACCATTGCAACCAATATGGCAGGACGTGGTACAGACATCAAATTGAAAGGCGAGGTATCCAAGCTAGGCGGGCTACATGTAATCGGAACCACACGCCACAGCTCACGCCGCATTGACCGTCAGCTTCGCGGAAGATCAGGAAGATTGGGAGACCCGGGCTCTTCTAAATTCTACATCTCTTTTGAAGATTCCCTCATGCGCCTTTTTGCATCTCCCCGCATGACAGCACTACTTCAACGCTTCCGTCCACCTGAAGGAGAACCCATCTCTGCAAAGGTCCTCAATAAATCGATTGAAACTGCACAAAAAAGAGTGGAACAGCGCAACTACACCATGCGTAAATACACGCTGGAATATGACGATGTCATGAACAAACAGCGCCAAGAAGTCTATGCATTCCGCTCAGACATTCTACAGTCCAATGACCTCCTCTCTATTTCCAAAGATGTACTTGACCAGATCCTCATTCACACAGTTGGTGAGTATTTTGTATCGAAAGGGGCAGATGGAAAATGGGATCCCGTAGGATTCCGAGAATTCCTCCTCACCCACTTCCCTGTCAGCTTTGAAATTTCCGACTTTGATAATGACTATCTAGACCGCGCGCAAATCGAAGAAAAAGCGGCAAATAAAATCCTTGAAGCGTTTGATCAAAAGATCGAAATGCAAATCCAAAGGATTGGACTTATGAAGCCGGATACGCAAGGAACAGAAAAGCCTATGCAGATCCTTGGAGAGGTCATCCGAAACCTCATGCTCCGCCGTATCGATTCTCTCTGGCAAGAACATCTTCTCTCCATCGATCACTTAAGAAATGATGTCTTCTTACGAACCGTTGGTCAAAAAGATCCCCTCATTGAATTCAAACAAGAGGCCTTCCATCTCTTTCAATCCTTCTCTCAAAAACTTAGACTCGATATCTCAAGAGACCTCTTCCGCTTTGAAATGGTCCGTCCTCAAGCGCCAACCCCTCTTGAAGAGACTCTTCAAAAACGCTTGCAGATGCACCGCGAAAAATCCTTCGCTCCAGTGCAGCAAGAACCCACTACCATTGAAGCTGAGGAAGTGCCCCCTACAATAGAAAATCCCCTCACTTCCGAACCAAAAGTTGGCAGAAATGACAACTGTCCCTGCGGAAGCAATAAGAAATATAAGAAGTGCTGCGGATCTGCGTTCTTTAGCGATTAATTTTTTTCATCATCTTCTTTCTGGAAAAGAAGCTGAAGGCATCATTTCTTTAAGGGAAACATCCATATGTTTTCTTGCTTTTTTGATGAAAGAATGCTGATCTTTTACTAGTTTTACTAATGCAGTTTCTGCATTTAGCTTTTCAAGCAGATCTAAACGAATGCGTATTCTTCTCTCTTCATGGGTCAATGTAGGAGAATTACAAAAGGGTACTAATGCCTCTCTTAGTGCTTTAACCTCTATTGCAACCATCTTAAAGATCTCAAACATTGAGCTATCCGGCCTCTCTTTGAGAGAGGGAAATAAGTTTGAATATTTTGCAGCAAGTTTCTCATTAGGCGACTTTAATAGCATATGAGCGCTTAAGATTTGCGCTTCAAGATGATCTGTGACTGCAGTCATGGTTTTTTCGCCGTAAATGAATAAGCCACGATTATTCTGACAAGTTCATGAGATGCAGATATAAAAACCTCTGCAATCACTTCGTGCGTACGAGTTTTCTCCACAGCCTTATATTCTTTATCAGCATGTTCACGTGCAAATAGATCTGCTACTCGATGCTTTGATCCAAGATGATAATCTCTCATTCTATTAAGAAAAAAAGCATCGGGATAAAATTGAGTAGGTTCAGACTCTTCTTCGTTTTGTTTTTTCTTTGAAACAATTGGAATTGGAGGAGATAACCTTTTAGATGATGGTATATTTTGAACTGACATAAAACCTAATTTATTAATTTTTAACCCAAATTATTTTAAGATAATTTAATGTTTTTTACAATTTTTAAAATAAATTATTAATATTAATAATTTTTTTTAAAATTATATGAATTCATATTCTCTTAGATTGCGTAACGGGCCACAATCCCAACAACACTTATCGATAATGAACTAAGACTGTTTGCTAGTGAATTGAACAGAGCGTCGATAGTTGCAATCTGTCTATCTGCATCGTCTATGACCTTATGAGCTGCTACGCCTATTTCAATTAAATGAGTTTGAGAATTTGCAACTTCAAGCGCTGCTTTTCTTATCTCTTCATTGGACTTTGTCCTTGTAGGATCTAAGGCTTTAGCACCCAAAGATGCATGTTGAGCACGTACTGCCCCTTCTAAAAACACCATGTTATTTTGCACAATCTTATAGACCATGTTGAAAGTTAAGTGTTTAGTAAGAACTGATGGCCAATATGGTTTAGGTAAATCAGCAACAGATACAGATTGATTTAATACACCTTGGTGCTTTTCTCTTTGTGAATTGATTTCTTCTTTAATTAGGGCAATCTGCCTTGATATTTCTGTTGAAGTTTTAACTGTCATATAAATTCCTTTTATTAAACTGCGTAGCGGGCGACGATCCCAACAACACTAATCGATAATGATTGAAGAGATTCCGCAAGTGTGTGAAATAGACCATCGATAGTTGCAAGCTGGCCATTAGCAATGCTTGAAAAATCAACAGCTTCCTTAGCAAGCTGATAGTGCTCTGTTTTTGTATTTGCAGCTTCTATGGAAGCGAGTCTCAGCTCTTCTGAAGATATTATCCTAATTCCTTCTAATGGGCTTGCAGCTAGTGAGGCGCGCTGGATTTCTATTGTTTTCTGTAAATCCTGCATAGTTTTTTGCACCATTCCATAGAGCTGGGACAATGTTATTCTCACGACTGTTTCCTTGTAACAGAAAGTTTCAGGAAAATAAGCTCTAGGCAATGCAGTTACATTTACTTGCCTATTTAATATCATTGCGTGCTCTATCTTTTTTTTATTGATTTCAGCGTGAATTTGCAGAACCTCTTGAGTAGCTTCACTAGAAACAGCAGATGTAGACATAAAAATCCCTTTTATTTTTTAACTATTAAACTGCGTAGCGGGCCACAATCCCAACTACAGGTATTGAAAATAATCTAAGGACATCAGCTAGGCTTTCGAAGAGGCCTTGAATTGTAGTAAGTTGATCATGGACTTTACTTAAGCTATCTTTATATTCGTCGCATAATTCAATTAAGCGTGTTTCTGAATTTGCAGTTACGATTTCTTTCATAAATTCCTCTGGAGGCAATGTCCTAGTTACTCCCAATTGAATACGATTCCTCTGTCTGCCAGAGATTATGCTCTCTAATTCATCCATTCTTCGTTTAACTGAATTATAAACTGCCACAAAAGAAATTGTTGGTGTAAGCCGAGGATAAGGAACAAGCCGAACATATTTGCTAAATAAATCAGGTCTTGGGGCATTCAGTATGCATATTGTATCTTTTGCTCTTTTATTGATTTCCTCTTTAATAAGGGCAACCTGTGCATTTATTTCCCCTGTAGCTCTAACGGCCATATAAACTCCTTTTATTTTTTAATTATTAAACTGCGTAGCGGGCCACAATCCCAACAACACTTATCGAAAATGAGTGAAGAGATCCCGCGAGCGCTTCGAATAGACTTGGGACAGCTTCCCTCTGTCTGTTAAGTTCAGCAATAGCCTTGGTAGCAGCATCGCCTATTTCCATTAACTGCGTATCCAAATTTGCAATTTCAATTGCTGATAGTCTGTTTTCTTCCGTTGTCCTTCTCCTTATTGGATCCAATGCTCTTCCACGCCCCATAGATTTGTGTTGAGTTTGTATTGTCTCCTCTAAACTCCGCATAACATTGCGAACGATGTTATAGAGACCGCCAAAAGTTATATTTTTAGGAAGCATCACAAACTGATGTGCATTGGGTAAATCAGCAATAATTACTGCCTTATTTAATATTGCTTGGTGTTCTTTCTTTCGATCACCAATTTCCTCTTGAATTTTGCCAACTTACGTTGTTATTTCTGTTGAAGCTCTAACTGACATATAAACTCCTTTTATTTTTTATATATTAAATTGCGTAACGGGTCACAATCCCAACTACATCTAATGATAATGATTTAAGGGTATCTGCTAGTTGACCGAATACACCTTGAATGGTAGCTTGCTGGGTATCATCCATGTTAATCTGACTATTCGCCGCATCCACTATCTCAATTAATTTTGTTTCAGCATTTGCTCTGTTAAATGCCTCTAACTCCTGTTCTGCTCTATCCATCAATCCGCCTGCTTCATTTATGTAGAGCCCCATTGAAGCTAAAATTAAAGTCTGCATTTTAGTTGTAACTAATGAATAAATTACACCTAGAGTATAATTATAAGTTGGATTATCCGGGAGATTCAATAGCGGTTGATATTTTTTATAAATATCGTCCCTTTTGCTATCTAATACTGCTTGCGCTTCTTGCCTTCTCTCACGAAGAATTTTCTCAACTTGAGATGTACTTGCTGGTATTGCAGACATTATATAACTCACTTTTTTAAATTTATATTTTTGGTGTTATTATTTAAGGGATCTTAGTTTAAAGGTTCCGATTCTTGTTCATAACTTGCTATCAGATCAATAAGACTAATATTAAAACAAGGAAGTGTCTTTGCTAGTTTTTGAAGACAGCCGATCTTTCTTCTTGAAATCTCTATTACGTTAAAAATCAGTTCAGCAGATTGGAATTGCTTATTTCTTTTATTGATAGCAAGAATAGCTTGTTTTCGTGCTAATTCAACCTCTTCCTCAATAAGAACATATTGCTTCGCTCTTTTTCGAAATACTTCAAAAGGATTTTTCGATACAGCTATTAACCTATCTATCTCTTTTAATTCTTCACAAACTAGTTTATATATTTCTCCTAAACTAGGATTAAAAGGCTGGAACAAAAAGCCTTCTACATGAGGATGATAAGCTGCAGCAAATTCAGGTTTTTCCTCCTTCAAAAGATCTTGCGCATTGTCTATTCTATATTCAAGAAGATGTGTAAGTTTAGATAAAGTTGCCATTTTTACACTCTAATTATAATTAATTACAGAAATTATATAATAAATTTATTATTAATTCAATGTTTAAAATTATTATTATTATATATTAATTACTTTAATTAGTTAAAAGAATGAGCTTACTCGAGATGAGCAATGGCCTTCCAACCAAAGTAGAGCATGGGGATAGAAAAGACCAGGTAAAAAAGCCACATTTTGGCATCAAACTTCAAGTGGACTACGCCATTTTCAGAGAAGATAAAGAGGAGGAGGCCCATAAGGAAGGCTTGGACTCCTAGGGTAAAGAGAAAAGTCGCCCAAAAGGTGTTTTTGGGGATAGCTTGTTTTTCCTCTGTTTCTGTTTTTTCTGCCGGCTCTTCAGCATCTAGGTTGAGAGCAATCGTCTTTTTAGGAGAATAAGGAGGAGGATAGAGCTTGGCCCCAGACCTTTCAAAGCTATTTTCATCGGATCCGGACTGCTTTTCTTCTAAAAGATCAGCTCCGCAATAAGGACAGAAGATCACATCGAGATCTACCTCTCCATCGCAATTTTGGCAAAGTTTCTGGCGTTTCTTAGGCGGCTTCATCAAAGAAATGATTTTTTTCCCATACTACCAAAAAGGGAATTTAAAGGCAGAAGGCAAAAGGCAAAAGTCAAAAGTGCCGTGGCAATGATTGCATCATTGCGATATAAGCCTTAGCCGCTTATGCCGTTGAAGCGATGAAATACGCTTCCTCCTTACTTTTGCCTTTTGACTTTTGCCTTTTGACTTTTTTGCAGGCTAGCAACTTTTGGGCTATTAAGCTACAATTCTAGCCATGAGTGAAAAAAAATCTTGTGATCTTGCAGTAATTGGCGCCGGGACCGGTGGCTATGTCGCTGCGATCAAGGCTGCCCAGTTGGGGCTGAAAGTTGTGATCATTGAAAAAGGTGATCTTGGCGGCGTATGTTTGAACGTCGGCTGCATTCCTACGAAGACGATGATCTCTGCTACGCAAATTTTGAGCAGGATCAAAGACGCGGAAGAGTTTGGAATTACCGTTGGCAAGCCTACGATCAATTACGCCAAAATGAAAGAGCGAAAAGACGCAGTAGTGAAAAAACTAAGGGCCGGCGTCGGCGTTCTGATGAAGACAAATAATATCGAAGTTCTTCAAGGAGAGGCAAAATTTACCTCGCCAAGAGAATTAAAGATCATGGGAAAGGACAATGTCTTTCTGCATGCGGAAAAAACAATTATCGCAACCGGTTCTATTCCTTTAGATGTGAAAGCATTTCCTTGCGACAATGTACGCATTCTTAATTCAACCTCTGCTTTGGAACTAACGATTGCTCCGAAAAGCATCATTATTATCGGCGGCGGATACATTGGATGTGAATTTGCCTCTTTCTTTCGAGGAATAGGCGCGGAGGTGACAGTATTAGAAGCATTGGACAGTCTGATCCCACTTCTTGGGTCCAATCTTGCTCAGCCATTGACTTCTGCTTATCAAAAGCAAGGGATCAACATTAGAACAAAGGTTTTTGTAGAGGGAATTGAAAATAACGGCAACAAAGTGACTGTTAAATTGAAGGGCGGAGAAAAACTCGAAGCAGAATACGCCCTAGTTGCGATTGGTAGAAAAATTGTCTCGGAAAATCTAGGTCTTGAAAAAGCAGGCGTAAATGTTGATCAAAAGGGAGCAATCCTTGTGAATGATCGCATGGAAACTTCTGCAAATGGGATCTATGCTATTGGGGATGTGACAGGAATTTTGATGCTTGCACATGTGGCCTCTCACCAAGGAATTGTAGCTGCCTTTAACGCTGCAGGAAGAGATGCGGAGATGCACTACGATGCAGTACCTGCTGTTGTCTTTACTAATCCGGAAATTGCTCTCGTTGGACTTACACTTGAGCAGGCACAGCAAAAGGGCTATGCAGCAACTCTCAGCGTCTTTCCCTTTACTGCCCTTGGAAAAGCCGTCGCTGCCCATGAAGAAGAGGGTTTTGCCCAGATCGTCTCCGATAAGAAAACAGGCCAGATCCTGGGCGCTCAGGTCATTGGCTATGAGGCCTCCGCTTTGATCAGTGAAATGGGCCTTGCCATCCATAATGAACTTACCTTAGAGTCAGTGATTGATACGATCCATGCCCATCCGACTCTCCCTGAAGCCTGGCATGAGGCTGCATTGATCGCTAACAATATGCCTATTAACTTTCCTCCGAAGAAAAAGTAAGATTATGGCTAAGAAATTAAACGTTCTTCCTCAGAATCCAGAAGAGGCAAGAGGTAGATTTCCTTCTTGGCTCCATAGGAAGATCCCTGCGGGGGGAAACCTCTTTAAGACCAATTCCATCTTAGAAAAATACAAGCTTAATACTGTCTGCGAAGAGGCCAAATGTCCGAACCGCCTCGAGTGCTATTCCAAAAAAACAGCGACCTTTTTAGCTCTAGGGAAAGAGTGCACTAGGAACTGCGGTTTTTGCGATATCGATTTTAGCAAGACGCCTAAAGCACCTGAAGAGGATGAGCCGCTAAGAATTGCCCTCTCTGTGAAAGAGCTCGGGGTAAAGCACGCGGTCATTACAATGGTCGCAAGAGATGATCTTCCCGATCAAGGAGCCTCCCATATTGCCCAAATTATTAAAGAGATAAGAAAACAAAATGAGGGAGCTACTATTGAAGTGCTTACCTCTGACTTCTCCGGAGATGAGAAGGCTTTAGAGCTTGTTTTAAATGAAAGGCCTGAGATCTTTAACCACAATATTGAAACAGTCCGCTCTTTAAGCCCCCGAATCCGCCATAAGGCAGAGTATGACAGGACTTTACGAGTCTTAAAGTTTGCCAAAAGCCAAAATAAGGCCCTCTTTGTGAAATCCGGGATCATGGTCGGCCTCGGGGAAAAAGAAGAAGAGGTCAAAGAGACAATGCAGGATCTTGCCAATGCTGGATGCGATATCATCACTATCGGCCAATATCTTCAGGCAAGCTCACGCAAACTTCTTGTGAAGGAGTTTGTCCCTCCCGAACAATTTCAACGGTATAGTGATTTTGGTTACCAACTGGGAATCAAGCACATATATGCTGGCCCCTTTGTTCGTTCTAGCTACAATGCTCAAGATGTTTTGAGTAATTGCCTATCCAAATAAATAAATACCTTGAAATCGTCTAGTTTCCTAATTATCTTTAAATTAAGGGATTCTATTTTTGTAATTATATGCCGATTTACAAGGGAAACATTGCAGCCATTGTCTTAGCCGGAGGACAGGGTAAGAGGCTCTTTCCTCTTACGATGAACCATTGTAAGCCGGCCGTCCCTTTCGGCGGCAGATATAGGATCATTGACATTCCCATCTCTAACGCCCTGAATTCCAACATCCGCAAGATGTATGTCCTAGCGCAATATCTGACTTCAGAGCTTCACCATCATTTACAGCTGACCTATGTGTTTGACTCCTATCTTCCCGGCTCTATTGATTTCTTAACTCCCGAGGAAAAGGCAGATGGGGAAAAGAGATGGTTTGAAGGGACTGCAGATGCTATCAGGCAGAC
>DATIJO010000005.1:0-5990 GCA_035478555.1 Chlamydiales bacterium | reverse complement strand
GCATCCGAGATAAGTCCCCATTTTTCATTTATTAAAGGCTTAAGAAGAGAAGCCAGCTCCTCTCTTTTGCTATGTTCATTGAAAATAGCTAACGGCAGACTATTTGCCTTTTCTTTAGGTAAGAAGGAGCGAAGATAAGATCTTCCTGCTTTTTCGCTTTCAGCGATAAGTCCCTGCAGGCTTTCTACCATTTGATGAACTTCTAAGGAAAAAACCTCTTTTGGATTTTGGCGCTCATCCAAGAGATTAGGAAGCAGAATAAGCATATAAACGTTTGGTAAAAATATCTAAAAGGGCATCTATTTGGGAAGAGCCGTTTCTGGAAAGAAGCTCAGCTTCAAAAAGTGAGGTGAGCCCCTTTTGGAAATAAGAAAGAGATAGTTTATGTGAAGCCTCTATCTTTTTTTGCAGGGCTTTTGGCCAAGTCCCAGTGATATGCTTTCCGATCTCCTCAGCATTTTTCCCCTGAAGAAGAAGCTCTTTGATGATCAGTCCTTTTCTAAGCTCTGAGCGCATCGCCATAAAAAGCATGGGGCTTAAATGCTCATCAATCGAAATATTCCCTTCTTCTCCCCAAACAATCTTTTCCGCAATTTGCCAAACAGTAAAGGTAGGCGATGCGGAAAAGATCGCCTCTACATCTTTTTTAGTAATCTCTTTTTTGCTCACGCAAAAGGTGAGGAGTTTTTCTAATTCTGAATCGAGTAAGGCTAGATCTGATGGAATCTGTGCAAAAAGAAGTTCGGCAGCATCTGAGCTTAAACTCTTCTTCTCCTGCCTTATCTTCTCCCAAACGGTTTCTTTCAGCCTTTTCTCTTTTTCCCATTTTTTTTCATCGATGAGATCAAGAATAATCCCCTCTTTTTCAAAGAGGCGCTGCAAAGGGGCAAGGGCCTGCTTTCCTTTCGAACCGAGCAGAAAGCAGCCGGTATAGTGCTTCAAAAATGCCTGTAATACTTCCACATCTTTTTTCTTTGGCTCAAAATCCAGCGCAAGAAGATGCGAAGAGAATAAGCTATTTCCATCGAGTACTTCATCTATTGAAAAATCCCCGGAAACAATCCTCTTTTCTTCATCCGGAAGATAGGAAAAGACCATCTCCATTGCCTTTCTTCTCTCATAGTCATCGGGGCTTAAAATGAGATACAGCCTAGACAGATGATCAGGATAAGCGCTCTTGAGGTGGTTTCGAAAAAGAGAGAGGCTCTGATACTTCATTTACTTTACCCAAAGAAAGGTGATCTCTTGTTTTAGATCAGGATGAAGACTTTTACTTACAGGACATTGATGGCCTGCCTGTTCCAATTCTTTTTGGGCATCCTCAGGGATTTTAGGGCCTTCGATTACAATCTTTACTTTTCCTATTCTACGGGGAGTGCCTGTCATCTCCTTTTCTACCTGCGCAGTGGTACCTACCAGAGAAATGCCCAATTTATCCGCTTGGATTCCCATAATAGTAAGGACACAAGACGCTAAAGATACAGCAAGAAGATCGGTAGGTGAAAACTCCTCCCCCTTGCCCATATTATCTTTGGGAGCGTCGGTATAGATCACCTTCTTGTTACCAAGGTGTACACACTTGGTCCGAAGGTTTCCCTCATAAAAGATTTGATAGCGATTCATGAACCTCTCTCAAAATTCGAAATATTGGATTTTTGGTCTATTTTTTGGTCAGATTTGGATATCGCTTCGAAGGGCATACTTAAATTAAGTAGACCAAGAAGCGATATCCAAATATGACAAAAAAGAGCCAAAAAGGCAATGTTTCCAATTTCGAGAGAGGTTCACCTAATAGCCTCTTGCAAAAATAGGTGCTTTCAAGATATCGTAATTGCTCAAGTGTAGAAAAGAAATGATTTTTTTCAAAAAAAAGAAGAAAGCTGAACCTCCTCCTCCCGCTCCTAAAAAAAAGGAAGCGGCCTTGCCTAAGCCTAAAAAAGAGGTCAAAGAGGTCTTAAAGAAAACGGTAGCTCCTACCCCTAAGATTTCTTTCCACGATGAAGGCCGTCTTTTAACTGCTGAGGGCCATTTCCGCAGGCTGAAAAGATCCCTTAAGAAGTAGCTTTTCTTGTTTAATGATCTCTTTCGCAAGATCTCTATAGTCCGATGCACCGTTCGATTTAGGATCAAACTCGATAATGCTTTTCATATGAAGAGGCGCTTCTGCAAGTTTTACGTTTTCTCTAATGACCGTTTTATAAACCTTTCCTTCAAATCGGTTACGAAGCTGGCTTAGTACCTCAGGGGAATGTTTTGTCCTAAAATCCACTCTGCAAGCAAGAATGCCGCTGATCTGAAGAGTAGGATTAATGCGCTGCTGTACTAAAGTAATCGTTTTAATGAGCTGAACAAGGCCATGAAGCGCCATCACATGGGTCTCTACCGGCACAAGCACCTCATCCGCTAACGCCAAAGCATTCAGAGATAATAGGCCTAAAGCAGGAGGACAATCGATCAATAAATAGTCCCAGGGTTTGTCTTGCATCTCTTCAAATTTAACCTTTAAAGTCTTTTCTGCCCCTACTTCATTGGCAAGAGCCTTTTCAATCCCCGCAAGAAAGGAAGAGGCCGGGATCATATCTATCCCTGCCATTTTTGTAGGGACAATGACATCCTTGATCTTTTTTTCTTCGGTAAGCACTTCAAATAGCCCTTTTCCCTTGTCCTTGACCCCGTACCACATAGAGGCGGAGGCTTGAGGATCTAGATCGATCAAAAGAATTTTTTTGGACTCTTTAGCAAGGCTTGCTGCAAGATTAACGGCAGGTGTAGTTTTTCCTGATCCACCCTTTTGATTGACAATGGCTATTTTTCTCATATTGCTATACCTCAAAAAAAATCTATACATACCTACCTAGGTTATTTTTAGCAACTTGTAAATTAGTGATTTTTTTGTTATAAATTACGCAATAGTTAAGGAGCTTGAGGCCTATGTTAGGAAATAATTTAAAAGGAAAAAGAGCTTTTATCGCTGGGATCGGCGATGACCAAGGTTTTGGCTGGGCGATTGCAAAAGCGCTCTACGAGGCCGGCTGTGAGATCCTCATTGGAACATGGGCTCCCATCGTAAATATTTTTACCACCTCTTGGAAAAACGGAAAGTTTGACGAATCTAGAAAGCTCTCTGATGGTTCCCTCTTTGAATACAAAAAGCTCTACCCAATGGACGCTGTCTTTGACCGCATGGAAGATGTACCTCAAGACGTAAGAGAAAATAAGCGCTATGCTGCCCTATCGGGCTATGCTATTCAAGATGTAGCTGCACAAGTAGAAAAAGACTTTGGCAAGATCGACATCCTCGTCCACTCTCTTGCAAACGCTCCCGAAGTGACCAAACCCCTCCTTGAAACCTCCCGCCAAGGCTATCTTGCCGCCCATAGCTCCTCTTCCTACTCTTTTGTCAGCCTTGTCAAATACTTCGGCCCTCTCATGAATGAGGGAGGCTCGGTCCTCACTCTTTCTTACATCGCATCTGAAAGAGCCGTCCCCAAATACGGCGGCGGAATGAGCTCTGCAAAAGCAGCGCTTGAGAGCGATATCCGCACACTTGCTTTTGAAGCTGGAAGAAAATGGGGAATCCGAATCAACTGTATCTCTGCAGGGCCTCTCCGTAGCAGAGCAGCGAAAGCAATCGGCATGATCGATGATATGATCGCCTATTCTAAAAAGAATGCACCTCTTGCTAAAGATCTAGAAGCAGAAGAGGTAGGCCAGGCCGCAACCTTCCTACTCTCTCCTCTTGCATCTGCCATCACCGGGACCATTCTCTATGTGGATAATGGCCTTCATGCAATGGGAATTGCCCTTGATAGCGCTTCTCTTTCTCAGCCTGCGCAAGGCTAAGAAAAGCTATCTTGTGTGACGCTTACAGCACTTGCTTAATTGGCAAGGGAGCTGGCACAAGGCAAACCCAAGAACAATAATCGTTGCAAATGATACCTTCAGTACCAAAGAGCAAGTACAGGGCTTTGGTGCTGCACGATTTTTTAAGTCTTCCTTCACCACAGATCTAGCCTGAGCACTTTGTTGGTTCCAATGATCATCCACTGCATCCACAGTACTATCAACCAAAGCGTCTAATTCGGGATCTCTCTCCTCTACTGGTTTTGCTGGAAAAGAGGCAGAATCTAATTTGACGGCTTGAGCCATAATAAATCTCCATTAATTTTGATTGAGATGAGTTTAGTAAAATTAGTGAAAAAACTGAAATTGAAAGAATTATTATTAATTAAGCTTTAGTTCCCAGCGCATATGCACTTGAATTTGGCAAGGAGTAGCTTGTCTTAAAGCGCGTATTCCTACTTGCCAATCATAGACAGTGAGATCGGCTTTTGTAGGTTGAAGATTTTGGGAAGGCCTATTTTTTTTCATAATATGGCCAAAGAACTTTCCTTCACCCTTAAGATGAGAAAAGGTGAGATGGATCAGCATTTTGTCTTTTTCAATGGTGAGAGTTTCACCCAGACGAAATGTATTTGCCCGCTTTCCCTGAATCCAAAACTTAGTCTCTTTATAACTATCTAAATAAAAGGAAAGAGCAAGTTCGTCATGGCTCTCTGATGGAGGAATAGTGAAATCAAAGGTGATTTCATTTATTCCAACGGTGGATGAGAAGGGTTTATTAAACTCTTGTAGAACTAAAGAATTAGGAAAATTGGTTCCCCAAAAGAAACAGAAAAGATGGAAGTCCTTTTGATAGGGAAGGTGATCTACCTTTTCTAAAAGGGTATAGGAATAGGCGGGAGTACGAACAATTCGCCAGTTTCCTTTTTTAGAAGTGATGGTTCTATCTATTAACATAACTTTTAGGGGTATAGCCTTCTTGGGGTTCTTGATGTGCGGGTCCAATAAATACTCCTAACTCCTCATGAAAGAGAGAGGCATATTCCTGTTCAAAGAAGGGATCTCTTTGATCAACCGGCAATAAACTGATCCCAAAAAGGAGCTCTTTCCATTCTTCAGAACTTAAATCATGCACCTTTTCTTTGGCTTGAGGAGGCACGGTTTTTTCTTTGATTGCATGAAGGATGAAATCAGAGGTGAAAGAGTAGGAGTGGTTTTCTGAAAGAGTTAGCGTTCTTTTGATAGTCAGGGCAAGTCTACTTTTTAGAGGCTTTCCTAATATAAATCCAAAATCTCTATGGATAAGAAAGA
Organism: Chlamydiales bacterium; assembly: GCA_035478555.1. GTDB lineage: Bacteria > Chlamydiota > Chlamydiia > Chlamydiales > SM23-39 > DATIJO01. Next base: position 836 of record DATIJO010000005.1, on the reverse strand, counting down.
AAATAGGGAGCACTTTTACCGAAAGAGCAAGATTCGTTGCCTTTGGATATTCATGTAGATACTGGGGAAAATGACCCCTATTTTCCTTTTTAGTGATTTGAAAATCCAAGAGCTTTTCTAAGAGAGCTTTTCCAAGGTGTACATTTTCCTGCATTTTTGTGCGAAATAGAGATAGGGCATAAGATAAGTTTTCAAGATAAGAGATCCTATCTCCCTGATGGATAAATCCTGTTTGTTCGCTAGCTTTCATAATCTGACTCCTCCCGCTATCTCTAGGTTCTGTCCGGTGATATAGCTATTCTTTGGGTCGAGTAGGAAGAGAACAGCTTCCACGATTTCAAACCATTTGGCAGGTCTTTGCATGGGCAAACTTTTTGGCTGATCGATCGAATCTTCCAAATAGCCAGGCGAGATCATATTGACCCTTACATGCTTTGGGGCAAGCTCTTTGGCCAAAGATTTGGTAAGCATTAAAAGGTTCAGCTTGGAAAGGGTATAAAAAGAGGTTCGAGTATCCGAAAGAGAGTGCATGATGCCCGCAATGCCTAAAAAGATGATATTTTTTAGGGATGAGGAGAGCTCTCTTGCTAAAATAAGAGCTGTAAGAAAATCGGTATTCCACTGCATGAGTCCTTTATCCATCGGGGCCTCGGTAAAAGATCCAAAGAGATAGTGGCTGGCATTGTGGATCAGCCCTTCCGTCTTCGGGAATCTTTTTTTGTACTCCTGAACAAAGGACATAATCCCCTCTTGCGAAGAAAAGTCCCCATAGATGATCTCAGCGCCGATCTCTTTTTGAAGCTCCATTGCCTCTTCTTTGCTATTTTTATAGTGGT
>DATIJO010000004.1:0-4430 GCA_035478555.1 Chlamydiales bacterium | reverse complement strand
AGCAAAGAAAACCTATTTCACACATATAGCCCATGAACTAGATCATTTGGAAACCAATAAAAAACTTCCCCATGGAATCGAACTTGGGTATGATGGTCTGCAATTATCTTTCCAATATTAAGATAGGTTTTAATGAACGAAGATTTTAGTAGCGGCGGCGAAGGGCGGTTAAAAGACCTTGCGAAGAAGGGAAGAAATGCTCTTTTGGTGGGGATCTATTTTTCCGGAAAAAAGGAAGAGTGTGAAGAACACTTGGAAGAACTTGCCCGTCTGGCAGATACCTACGGTTTAGATACAGTCTTAAAACTTCCTTGCCCTTTGCGGGAGTTCCATGCGGCTACTTTTATTGGGAAAGGGAAAGTGGAAGAAATTGCCACTTTAGTTCCTGAACATCATATCGATATTGTCATCTTTGATGATGAGATCTCTCCCCAGCAGCAGCGCAATCTAGAAAAAGAATTCAAAGTCCCTGTCATCGATAGGACAGAACTCATCTTAGGAGTTTTCGCGCAAAGGGCCCAGACCAAAGAGGCAAAGATCCAGGTGCAGCTTGCGCAGAACCAGTACCAGCTTCCAAGACTTACACGCATGTGGACCCACTTGGAAAGACAGCGTGTGGGGGGCGGCGGAGGAGCAGGCGGTGGATATCTTCGCGGTACGGGTGAAAAGCAGATTGAGACTGACCGCAGGATGATCAAAACTAGAATCGAATTCTTAAGAAAAGAGTTAAAAAAGGTTGCAAAGTATAGAGAAACTCAAAGAGCTGCAAGGCTCAAATCCCGTATCCCTACCTTTGCGATCATTGGCTACACAAACGCCGGCAAATCCACTCTTTTAAATGCCCTGACTGACGCAAAAGTATTTGTGGAAGATAAGCTCTTTGCAACTCTTGATACGACGACAAGAAAATTCACGCTTCCAGGAAAACAAGAAATCCTCTTGATCGATACGGTAGGATTTATCCGAAAACTTCCCCACAATCTTGTGGAAGCATTTAAGAGTACTCTTGAAGAAGCGGTATCCGCAGATATCCTTCTTCATTTGATCGATGCTTCAAGTCCTACTGCCTTAGATCAAGCAGAGTCCACCTATGAAGTTTTAAAGGGCCTTCATGCGGACAAAAAACCTATCATTACTGTGTTAAATAAGATCGATGCTTGCAATAGATTGCAGCTAGAAAAGCTTCGTTATAAATTTCCAAAGACAGTAGCCATCTCTGCTTTGCAGAAGACTGGATTTGACGATCTTTTAGACAAGATGGTCAAGGACCTCTCTACTTTACGCGCGCTCATTACGGTGAGACTTCCGCAAGAAAAGTATGATCTAGTCTCTGAAGTAATGAGAGAGGGCAAAGTCTTACATTCGGAATATCAGGAAAATGATGTTCTCATCGAGGCGGAAGTCCCCAAATACTTAGAACAAAAACTTCTTCAATACAAAGTAAGCGCAGATGAGTTCCTTCAAAAACCTGCCCGAAGGCGAAAAGCCTAGGGAACGCTTAGAGAAAATAGGCGCCTCATCTCTTTCCTTAGTCGAACTGATCGCCATTCTGCTAGGCCACGGCACCAAAGAAAAACCGGTGATGCAACTAGCTCAAGAACTTTTACAAACCTTTCCTGGTCTACATGCATTGAAATCTGCAAGCCTTCCTGAAATTCTTAAGGTGAAGGGAATTGGCAAAGCAAAAGCAGTTCAGTTGAAAGCGGCATTAGCTCTTGCTTCTCGTATGCATCTGGAGAGAGAGACTGTTCTTTTAGATAGCGCTAAAAAGGTAGCCCAACTTCTTTCCGATGAAAGAGATGCAAAACAAGAGAGACTCACCGTACTCTTACTTAATTCAAAAAAAGAGCTTTTGCATAGAGAGGTGATTTTAGTGGGAACGGTATCTGAACTTCTCTGCCATCCTAGAGAGATATTTCATCTGTCAGTAAAGCATTTTGCATCCAGCATCATTATTGCTCATAACCACCCATCGGGTGATCCTACACCATCTAAAGCTGATATCGAAAACACACGAAGGTTAGAGCTTGCAGCAAATGTTATGGGTATTCCTTTGATAGATCACATCATCATCGCAAGAAATGGCTATGTTTCGCTTCGAGAAAAAGGAGTTTTCAAATTTAAAGAAGTTTTCTAAGAGTTATTTTAGAGTGGCCAAGCCAATAATTTTTTACTTCCCCAATGCGCTCATATCCATTCTTCAAATAGAATCCTTCTGCTTGAAAATCAAAAGAGTCCACTGTTAGGTATTTGCATTTATTTTTGAGGGCTTCTTGCTCAACTCTATTAAGCAGTTTTGAGCCATATCCTTTACCTTGAAATTTTTCCTTAATCCACAAGGTATCTATATAGATCGATTCTGAATCCATGTAGGCTTGTAGCCCGCCGAGTACTTTGCCTGAATCATCCTTCAAAAAAATGGAAAATTCCTTATCTCTCTCTCCCAATATTTGAGCATTAGAGGCGATGATCCCTTCGCTAATAACTTCATTATCGATTTTGCTTGGATCGTAATCTACGACAACTTTCATGAATAAAAGTTTTCTTTAATGAGGTCCACAATTCCTGTAGTGAACATCTGGATACCGATCAGACAGACGATCATTCCGCCTATTTTTTCGACAGTCTTAAGGCCCTTTTCGCCTAAGATTTTGCGGATATTAGAGGCTAGAAGAAGGATGAGGACTGATGGGACCCAAGCGCAAAGGGCTGCGGAAGCCACCATAAAAGGCTTACCTGTCTCATGGGCATAGAGCATGATCATAGCGATTGCGCCAGGGCCTGTAATGACAGGCATGGCTAAAGGTACAAAGATCGGTTCTTGTTTGGGTATATTCACCTCTTCACTGGTGGTTTTCGGAAAGAGCATGCCAAGAGCGATTAGGAAGAGAAGAACTCCTCCGGCAATGCCGATCACTGACCTGCTGATCCCTATAGCACCTAAGATCTCATTTCCAAAAAAGTTAAAGAGAAGAAGAAGGGCAAGAGCAAAGATCAGCTCCCTTACTATAATTTTTTTTTGATGTTTCGCATCAAAGGGGGCCAAGATAGAGATAAAGAGGGGGATTTGGCCTACTGCGTTCAATACAATGAAGATGGAAACAGCTAGTTTTACGAAGGAAAAATCTGTCATCAGGGTGTTCATGAGGAAAAATCATAAGAGAGGATGATCTTTTATGTAAATATTCGATATAATATCTGCATGACTTTAAAGAAAAAATTTAAAATCACGACTTTAGGTTGCAGGACCAACCAGTACGAATCCCAGGGGTATTTAGACCAGCTGAAGGGTATGGGCTTTGTTTTGGCTGCGGAAGATGAAAAAGCGGACCTTTGTGTGGTCAATACTTGCACGGTGACAGCAGAGGCAGATAAGTCTTCCAAAGCTAAGATCCGTCAGCTTTTAAGGGACAATCCCGAAGGCAAAGTGGTCGTTACCGGATGCCTCGTGGAAAATTCTGAGAAGGTCAGAGATGATCTGCTAGGCTTATCGCCAAATGTCCAGATTGTAAGGAACCTGGAAAAAGAAGAGTTGGTTGCACAAGTATTTCCTGAAGAGGAGGTCCTTGAATTTCTAATCTCAGGATTTGAGGCGCATACTAGGGCTTTTGTCAAAGTTCAGGACGGCTGCAACTCTTTTTGCACCTACTGCATCATTCCCTATACGAGAGGAAGATCTAGATCAAGGCCGGTCCCTGAGATCTTAGATGAGATCCGAGGCCTTGTAAAGAACGGCTATAAAGAAGTGGTATTAACAGGGATCAATATTGGGGATTTTGATGGAGGCGGGGGAGCGCGTCTTCATGAGCTGGTAAGAGAGGTGGACCAGATAGATTGCCTTGAGAGGATACGTATCTCTTCGATCGATCCTGATGAAGTAGATGATGATCTTGCAGCAAGCGTGCTTCAGAGTAAAAAGACCTGTCCATCCATGCATGTGGTTTTGCAATCGGGATCCAACGTCGTTTTAAAACGGATGAACCGCAAATACACCCAGCAGATGTTTTTAGACTGTGTGGAAAAGATGAAAAAAGCAAATCCTGACTTTACTTTTACAACCGATGTGATTGTTGGCTTTCCGGGAGAGACCGATAGGGATTTTCAAGATACATTAGATCTTGTGGAACAGGTGCAGTTTGCTAAAGTGCATATGTTTCCTTATAGCGATAGGCCTAGGACTAGGGCATGTAATTATCCAAATAAAGTGCCTCCTGAAGTCATGCGAGAGAGAAAAGAGAAGCTTCTAATGGCTGCTGATAGGGCTGCTTTTAGACTAAGGCAAAATTTTGTTGGACGGACCATGAAAGTGCTCACTGAAGAGACAGGTATTGGCCATACGGAGAATTTTTTGAAGGTGAAGCTAATGCAGGATATTCCTCGAAATGAGATCAAAGAGGTCTATTTAAAAGAAAATACGGAAGAAGGATTTA
>DATIJO010000003.1:0-3540 GCA_035478555.1 Chlamydiales bacterium | reverse complement strand
AAAGCAATAAAAAGCGTTAGTTTTACATCATTTACTGATTCTTTGATGATCTCTGCCTTTTTAAAAACGGTAGTATAGGAGATCGAAGGGGGGAGCTCTTTTTTTAGTTCGGGAAGAAGCGCATCGATCGCCTCAGTTACTCTTACACTGTTGGCGCCTGGCTGAGTTTGTATCCCTAGGAAGACCGATCTTTCAATATTTTCCTTCTGATAGAACTTTAACGTGTACTTATCATCTTGCTGGCTGTTCAGGGCGCGTCCTATATCTTGCACACGCACTAAAGAGCCGTTGTCTGCCTTAAGCACTAGCGAATTATAGCCTGCTGCATCTTTTAGCTGGCCATCTACATCGATGGTAAATTCTCCTTTAGGGCCAAATAAGCTACCTAAAGGAAGGTTGACGTTTCCCTGCTGAACAGCATTTACTACCTCATCGATCCCGATCTCTTTGGCAGCTAGTTTTTGAGGGTCCACTTGTACTCTTGCTGCATAGGGAGATCCATAGGCAATGACTTGAGCAACTCCGTTTACCATCGTCAATCTTTTTGCAATGAAGGTATTGGCATAGTCATAGAGTTTAGCCAGATCCATGCTTGGAGATGTGAGGGCATAGTAGATGATCGGCGTTTGAGAGGGATTTAGCTTTTGGTAGGTAGGATTGTAGGGAAGGTTAGCAGGGAGATTTGGCTGGGCCCTAGAAATTGCCGACTGCACATCCACAGCTGCCGCATCCAAATTCTTTTCCAGATCAAATTGCAAAACGATGAACATATGTCCGGTCAAACTTTGGGAGACGATCGTTTCCAAGCCTTGGATAGTCATGAACTCTCTTTCCAAAGGAACTGCCACGTTATTTGCCATGGTTTCAGGATTTGCTCCCGGATAGGCAACGGTGACTTGAATGGTAGGGTAGTCTACATTCGGAAGATCGCTGACGGGAAGTTTTTCATAAGCAAGAAAACCAAAGAATAAAATCGTGACCATGACAAGAGTTGTCATGACAGGCCTGCGAATAAAAGGCGCTGCTAAGTTCATTCCTTGATTTCCACCGATGTTCCTGGCGTTAGGTTGAGCTGTCCTTCAGTTACAACTTTTTCGCCTTCTTCTAGGCCGCTTGTAATAACTACATGGTCATTTTCCCTAGGCCCTAATTTTACTTCTCTAAGGTCTACGGTATTGTCCGCTTTAATGACATAGACAAAGGTGCCTTTGGTAGTGATGTCAATTGCTTCATAGGGGATGATGAGGCTATTTTTTAAGGTGGTCAAGATGAGCCTTGTTCTTACAAATTCACCAGGCCAGAGCGCTTCTTCGTTATTTGCAAAGAGCGAGCGAATTTTTACCATTCCGGTATTTTTATCTACCATGTTGTCGATCATCTCTATATAACCTGTGCAGGTAATGGCCGGCTCTTCAAAATAGACAAGGGTCTCAATATCATTTTGCCCTAAGTAGTACTGGATTTTAGGAAGCTCTCTTTCAGGAATAGAAAAGGTAACAAAAATCGGTTTCATCTGATTGACTGTGATCAAAACCTGTGTTTCATCGTCCTTGACAAGGTTGCCCGGATCAAGTTGAAGGATGCCTGTTCTTCCCTCTATAGGGGAGTAGATCCAGCAGTAGTCCAGGTTAATGGAAGCGCTGTCCACCATGGCCTTGTTTTCATTGTATTGTGCTTCTAAGGTCTCCACATCTGCGTTCAGCTGATCAAAATCTAACTGGGAGAAGTATTCTTCTTTGGTAAGGTTTGTAAACCTGGCTACTTTTTCACGGGCAATTTTGAGGCGGGATGCGGTTGCATCTAGTGCTGCTTCCGCAGCATCAAAATTAGCTTGGTAGGTCCTGGGATCGATCGTAAAAAGAAGTTCGTTCTCTTTCACTAAATCCCCTTGATTGAAATAGACGCCAATCAGTTCTCCTCTTACGCGAGAGGTAATGTTTACCTTAAGAAGAGGGTCCACATGGCCTACTGCATCCAGATAAAGAGGCACATCTTTTTTAATGGTTTTGACTGCCTTTACGGAAACTGTAGGAGGTGGCGACTGTTTTTTACCTGAGCAAGAGAGGCATAGGAGAAGACAAATAGTAATCGTTAATCTATGCATGGTCCTTCTTCATTTACCGGGCATAAAGAGCCTGTTGCGTAGGCTAGCCCTGCAAGAGAGGTATACCAATCTTTTTTTGAACTTGCAAGCTGAGATCTTGCATTTGCTAAAGAACTTTGAGCGGAAAGCACCGTTAAGATAGTAGTTGTGCCTGCTTTGTAATTTTGAATGGCGCTATCGAATTCTATTTTTGCAGCTTCTACATAATCTTCTGAAAATTTCATCGTATCGATTGCGGTTTTAAAGTTTTGATAGAAGGTGGTCACATCTTTAATGATATTCAGCTCAACATCTAAAAGTGTAGCTTTGGACTCTTCTAGCTGGGCTTTTGCAATTTTGATCCCATTTTGAAAATAAAACCCTTTAAAGAGAGGGAAGTTCAATGAAACAGCTGCGGTAAAGTGGTAGTCCTCTGTAAATCCTCCGCTGTACCAGTTTTTTCCGAAATCAAAGAGGCCATTCACCTTAGGCCATGAAGCAAGCTCGGCAACCCTAACGCCTGCCTCTTTCGATCTTACATTGGCCTCTGCTGCATGCAGGTCTGCTCGATAGTTTTGGGCTTTTTCAAGGAGGTGCTGGATATCATCTAATATCGGTTCCATACAGATTTTTGAGGGAAGCCCTTGCACGCTAAAAGGGATATTGGCAGGAAGGCCGATTTGAGTGGCAAGCAATGCAAAGGAGTTTTCGACCTCTTTTTGCTGTGAAATGAAACTGATCTTTGCCTGGAAGTAGTTTGATTTTGCTTGGGCCACATCATTTAAATTGGCAACTCCGTACTTAAACTTCTCTTCAGAAGCATCAAGGCTCATGCAAGCATTGTCAAGGTCGGCAACTTTTGCTGAGAGGAGCTCTTTTTGATAGAGGTAGTTGTAGTAATTATTCATGATGGTTTGAATGACAGCCTGGATTTCAAAATTATGGACCCAATCGGCTTCAAAGAGAGCTTGTCTTGCGGTTTCAGAGGTGTTCCTTCTTTGGCCGAAATCAAAAATGATATAGGTCAGGGTCAACTCCGGAGTGATCGTCGTTAAATAAAAGGGCTGGGCGCTCGCAAACTCTTGTTGAGGCGATGTTCCAAAGACAAAGGTCTGTCTTTCTCGCATATAGGTGCTGGCCCCAACAAGTTCAGGATAATAGGCAGCAAGAGTCTGGCCGTAACCTGCTGCTGCTGATCTTGCTTCTGCCCAAGTGATCTTTGTATTTGGGTTATTTTGCAGTCCTATATCGATAAGCTCTGCTAAAGAGAGCTCTGCGCCATCTGCAAAGCTTGGAGGGATGAGAGCTTCGCAATACCGGGAAGTGACTACAGCGCTCCCCTTTAAAGGGACCCAAGCAGAATACGGATTTTCAGGTGTATATTTGGAGGTGTTAAAGGCAGAAGCGGCATGATTGCAGCTTTGAAAAAATGAAAACAATAAGGACGAAAGAACTAG
>DATIJO010000002.1:0-2595 GCA_035478555.1 Chlamydiales bacterium | reverse complement strand
TACCCAGTTTTGCACGAATTTTTTCCTTCGCGGCTTGATAGAGTTCCCCTATTACGCCTGCTTGGTAGGCTTTATAGCCGCCATATGCTACGACGCCTAATCCTAGAGTTCCTGTTGCTCCAAAATACCCACAAGCCCAAGGAGAAATATATTGAAGAGCGGTCATTGCACCATAACCTGTGATACCTGCTCCTGCTACGGCAGCAATCTTTTTAACAGGGCTTTTCTTTGGATGATGAAGATCAATTTTATAGCCAGCAAATCCTAAAGCGGCTAATCCTAATGTTCCCGTATATCCAAAGTATCCAAGGAGTACATGTTTAACAGTGAGTGATGTTGCGGCATATGCTAAGCTCAGTTTTCTATTCGGTATTTTTCTTGCGAATAAACCAAGCCTTACTAAGTCGCAAGCACTGACCAGATAACCTGTTGGATCATAAGAACTAGCTGCCCAGACAGCAAGGTCAATTGCCCTTTCTTTCATGCTCATCAGAGATTCTTGATACATTTTCCCAAATTCAAGAAGATCTTTTTCTGTACAGCCAATTGTTGAAGCTACTGGCTTAAGTGCTTCTTGCATTTGTTTTTCTTGTTCTTCTTGGATTTTTTTCTGTAGATCTTCTTCGCTAAGTTCAGAGGTATCTTTCGTTTTAGTGTCATCTTCGCTTTTTTCGACTGCTTTTTTAGGCTCGGGAAGAGGCGGCGGTGGAATGCCATCAAGCTCAGGTAGGGTTCCTCTATGTCTTTTTTTAGTTTTTGTTTTCTCTTGATCTGTCTTGGATTTATCCGATTTGTCTGTTTCTTTTTTGGATTTATCTGAGGATTGTTTTTTCTTTTCAGGGTTTAGAGGAGTGCAGCAAGATTTGGATTTTAATCCATAATGAATCAGTGCGTGGAAGGGTTCAAACAGAAATGAAAAAGGCAATGCAAATAAGCCAATACCAAAAACAATAGCAGAGATTTTTTTAGCTGTTCCCCACCAAGTTCTATGGTCTATTGCCCTAACTTCTTTCATACAGACAGAAAGTAAACTCACAAATTCTCTGGGCTGTTCAGGAGGATCAGGCTGCTTAGGGGTCCTTTTAGCGCCGGATTTAATAGCACCATCTCCCGGAACGTCTGTTTCCGGGGAAGCTGGAGGGGTTATTGGATTTGTTACTGGCGCAGTCATGTTTTTATAAGTTTATTAAATTAATTGCTAATATATTAACATTAAGTAAATTAAAATTCAACTATTTAATTATATTTAAATTAATTTTAATATATTAATTATTAACTACTTAGGTTCTTGACTTGGTTCCGCAGGAAAGGTATCCTTTCCCCCATGGAAAATAAGTACCTGGATTTTGAGAACCCAAAGGGGTGGATTGCCCTAGATATCGATGGGACGATCACTGCTGATAAATATCAGATTCCCGTTAAAGTTCTTGAGTACCTTCAAAGCTTAGTGGAAGCGGGCTGGAAGCTTGTCCTCTTAACCGGTAGGAGCTTTTACTTTGCTTTAAGGGCAGTAGAAACCCTTCCATTTCCCTATCTTTTGGCCTTGCAAAATGGATCTCTTATTCTCAAAATGCCTGAGCGAGAGATACTTCTGAAAAAAAACCTAAATACCACCAACCTTGAAATATTGGATCATGAGTATAAAGGGATAAAAGGGGGGTTACTGATCTACTCAGGAATCGAGCGGGGAGATTTTTTCTATTATAAGCCCGATGCATTCTCTCTTGATGACCTTCCCTTTTTAGAAGAGGTAAAAAGAAGGGAAAACCCATCCTCTGTTGCCTGCAGCCAGTTTGATTTTCATGAGATCAAATTCTCGCCTTTAGTAAAGACATTTGGGCCTAAAGAGCGGATGCAGAGCTATGTTCAAAGACTAAAGAAGTTTTCTCTTTTTGAATTAACTTTGATCCAAGATCCCTTCCAGAAGGATTTCTATTTTCTTTTGATCACTGATAAGAATGTCACCAAAGGATCAGCCCTCAAAGAAATAGTAGAAAGATATGGTAGGGGAAATGGTGTTATCTGCGGGGGAGATGATGAAAATGACTATAGCATGTTTGAAGTGGCAGATTTTGCCATTGCCATGCAATCCGCTCCGGCATTTATGAAAAAAGAGGCAGATTTTATCGCCCCTCCGGTTGAAGAATACGGAATAATTAAAGCCATATCACAAGCAATATCTAAGTTCGCATGATCATTGGAATTAAAGATCTCAAAATATCCTGCATTATTGGGATATTACCTCATGAACGTAAAGAGAAGCAGGAGCTTCTTATGGACATCGAAATACAAATAAAAAGGGATCTGGAGGACAATATTTATTCTACCTATGACTACCGGCTTTTTAAGAAGATCTGCCAAAAAATAGCAAAAGGGAAGATGAACCTGATTGAGACTTTTGCGGAAAAACTTTTGCAAGAGTTATTGAACACGCCTTCTATCTTTTATGCGAAATGCACCATCAAAAAGAAGAGCGCAGAACCAGATAGCGATTATGCTTATGTGAGCTTAGAAAGAGGTAGAGCATGAGCATACTCATCACCGGCGGTGCAAAGAAACTAGGGAAAACCCTGACACTTGCTGTCAGCAAAAAGT
>DATIJO010000001.1:0-2978 GCA_035478555.1 Chlamydiales bacterium | reverse complement strand
CCCTCCTACATCTTGAGAGGAAGAGAGACGGTCTTTTATAGATGAGAAAAGACCATCAAACACAAGTCCTCCCACAGCCTCTAAAAATTGAGGATCGCCATCAATCGGAAGGTAATCTCCAACTGTCTCTTTGGAAAAGACAATCCTTTCTGCCTCTTTGACAGAGGACATCATTAAAGACCTTAAATCCTCAGTCTTATAAATCCCAACTCCTAGGTCCACTTTATTAGGTCTTGGGTCTGCAAGATAGGCCCACTTCAGATCTAAAATGGCGTCAGGGGGAACTTCTTTGATCTGTGAAAAAAACATTTATTTTGGTCCTTTTGAAATCATTCTAAGGAAATGGGATTTTTCCCGATACTTCCCTTAAACTCCTCGCTACTCTAAAATAGACGGATCAATTTAGGGGCGTTAGCTCAGCTGGTAGAGCGCAACAATGGCATTGTTGAGGCCAACGGTTCGACCCCGTTACGCTCCATTTATTGGAAAATGCATGCCGCCCAGACTCTCAAAACTAGCTAGAAATACTCCCCCGCCAGCTCCTCCCCGAAGAATATCGATGCCAAACCTGGCGATAGCAGCTCTTTTTATAGGATGTATTCCAAGTACTTTTTTTTATGGGCAGTTAGTGTTTTTTCTAACTCAAAAAAGCAAAGAGCTATCGCTTGCCAAATGGGGCATTTTGCCTTGGTCTGTAGTAATTGCAACCAACATTATATATAGCGCGTCAGGGTATGTCTTAGCTCAAGAACTTTCACAAAAACCCTCCAATAGAAACCATACCAACGCTCCTATTGCATGGAACCTGCTCACAGCAGGTTGTTTTCTTAGTTCTGTTTTTTGCAGATATATTCCCTATGCAATGCTTCCTAGCGGCTCTTCTAAGGAAGAAAAACAACGAGCATTGTTTAACGGGAATGTACTATTTGCAACAATATTTACTATCTCAGGACTTGCTGCAAAGCATCTTTTCTGTGTAATTCATAAGCCATAAAATCTTTGTGATAAATTCTCTTCAAGCTTAGAATGCACCCCCTTTTTCATGGAGAAATTTTATGCCTGCTCGAGTCTCTGTATTACCGAGAAATACTCAAACACAAGTCAATAACTCTTCCTTAAATTTGGGCGCTGTGAGCATCCTTTTATATAGCTCCATGCCAAGCGCATTTTTTTATGGGCAGCTAATTCATGCTTTAACTACAAAAAGCCATGCAATAGAGCTTTCTAAATGGCAGATCTATCCTTGGTCGACTGTTCTTGGTACAGCTCTAATATACACACTAGGTGCACGTGTGTTATCTCAAGAATATTCTAAAAACATCTCTGAAAGAAATTTTACTAAAGCTAAGTGTGCTTTTACAATACTCGCTTCCGGCTGTTTGGTAAGTTCGATTGTACTCAGTTATTTACCCTATTTTATCTTATCCAAGGAACAGCAAGAAAGCATAGCATCTCTTGCAGAGTTTTTTTCTGTAAGTTATTTCACAATTACATCTTTTATTGCCTACGATCTATATCGAGCGATCACTAGGCGATAAACACTTTTTTGTTAATGTAAAGCGGGTTTACAAATTATTCGCCTTCGAGAAGATCAAGGAAGGCTTGGAGTTGTTTAGCTCTGGTTGGGTGGCGCATTTTACGGAGTGCTTTAGCCTCGATTTGGCGAACACGCTCGCGTGTTACTTTAAAGCGAATGCCTACCTCTTCAAGAGTTTTCGGTTTTCCGTCGAGAAGGCCGAAGCGTTCAATAAGAACGGTGCGTTCACGATCGGTAAGTGTATCTAGAACTTCATTCATTTTATCTTTGAGGATCGCATAGCCGGTCGCTTCTGCAGGAGATTCAATGGCTGTATCCTCTAGAAAGTCGCCAAACTGGCTTTCGCCGCCGTCTCCAACTTCTGCTTGAAGTGAGATAGGATGCTGAGCGATCTTGTAAATCTCGCGCACTCTTTCTGGAGTAAGGCCAAGCTCAATGGCTAGTTCTTCAGGAGTGGGCTCACGGCCTGTTTCCATCATCAGTTTTTTCGCGCCGCGTAAGACCTTATTAATGGTCTCGATCATGTGGACAGGTATACGGATCGTACGGGCCTGGTCTGCGATAGCACGTGTCACTGCTTGGCGGATCCACCAGGTTGCGTAGGTAGAAAATTTATACCCTCTTCGGTATTCAAATTTTTCTACCGCTTTCATAAGGCCCATGTTTCCTTCTTGAATGAGGTCCAAAAAGGATAGACCGCGGTTGGTGTATTTTTTCGCAATCGAGATAACAAGTCTTAGGTTGGACTCCACCATTTCCCGTTTTGCTTCTTGGCTCTTGTCCATCCATCTTTGCAGCATGCGGACGTCTTTTTTGAAATCGTCAAGATTTCTTCCGGCTGCGATCTCTCTTTTGTAGAGCTTTCGTTTTGCAGCGGCAAGTTTAGCGCCGGCAAATTTATTTTTCTCGGCTCTAGGAGTAAGTTCTTGAATATCTTTTTCTAGCTGTAAAAAGCGGTCATAGGCAGACATGATCACTTCGCCAAAATCTTCAATGACATTGTGGCGGGCAGAAAAGCGTCTTAGGTAGGCTTGGGCACGAATGCGGGATTTTTCAATCTCTTCAAGTAGTTTGATCTTCTCATCGCCTTTGACCTGGCCCCTTGCTTGGATCAATAGATCTTCAAGATGGCTATCTTCTGATTTCATCAAAGAGCAAAGTTTGGAAAGAAGAGAAAAATAGCGCGGTTTATCTGCTACCTCTTTTTCTGCGATGATCTTGTCAAAACGCTCTTTAGCGGCAATAAGATAATTTGCAATCGAGATCGCCTCTCTTGTCGAATAGCGAAATCTCATGATGATCTTTTCGATTTGGATCTGCGCTTTTTCAATCCTTTTGGAGATCTCAACTTCCTCTTCTCTTGTTAAAAGAGGGACCGATCCCATCTCTTTCAGATACATTCTTACGGGATCGTCGGATGCGCCTTCGGTCTTTTTAGGAA